>MNXL01000383.1:0-784 GCA_001871755.1 Anaerolineae bacterium CG2_30_64_16 | reverse complement strand
GGCCAGCCGCCGCCGGCGGCTCCTGGCCGCGCTCTACGGGATCGCGTTCGCCTCGGCGCTTGCACACTGGCTGGGCCTATCTTGGATGCATTGGGGCGCTGCGCTGGCGATCGCTGAGATCGTTGCGGCGTTCGGCGTCCTGGTCTTCATCTACGCACGCCGCGCAACCCCTGGCGATCGGCGCCGGCTGCGCCTGGTCGTGCTCGGGACCCTGGTCGGCGGCGGCCCACCGCTCGTTTTCTATGCCCTGCCTTTGATGGCGGGCGCGGCCCCGCTCATGCCGGAATGGGCGACCGCCCTGTTCCTGATCCTTGCGCCGCTGGCGTATCTCTACGCGATCGCGCGGCACAACCTGTTCGGCATCGACCGGCTGCTCAACCGGGCGGTGGTCTACGCGCTCCTCTCGGCCGGCATCTTGCTCCTCTACCTGGGGCCGTTGGTGCTGGTCTATCGCCTGTCGCCGGGTGACCTGCTGGCGCAGCTCTTCCTGGCGGCCGGGCTGACCCTCCTGATCGGGCTAAGCTTCGATTGGACCCGCACACGGGTGCAACGCTGGGTGGACCTCTTGTGGTATGGGGGCTGGTACGACTACCCCGGCGTGGTCGAAACGGTCAGCGACACCCTGGCGCGCACGCTGGACCGCGAGCAACTGACCGCGGTCCTGACCGAACAGGTCCCTGCGCTGATGCAGTTGGACGGCGCCCAGTTGCAGATCACCGACCCCACCCAACTCCCCACACCACCAATTCACCAATCTACCGATCTCCAGTATCCCCTTTCCTTT
>MNXL01000118.1 GCA_001871755.1 Anaerolineae bacterium CG2_30_64_16 | reverse complement strand
ATGTGGATGTATGCTGAAAAGTGACCCCGACAACCAGGTCTGGGCTAGTTCCCTTATCTTAATGACATTGAATGGCAGATAGCAGTTGTGCGGCGCAGGGCTTCGGTGAGGTTCCGCGGCGCGCTTGTTTGAAAAGGGGTCATGCTGCTCAGCGCGTTTTCCGTGCCGCCACGACCAGATCGCCTGAGCGCTCGAGGTCAAAGGGCTCGGGGGGCCAGCTCATCCGGCCGTAGCTTTGGATCTCGCCGAAGTCGGTCGCAGTCAGCGCCGGGCGAGGCGCTCGGCCACCTGCCGCGGGGTGTAGCCGGCCAGAGTGAAGGCGGCTGTGGGCGTGCGCTGGTCGAACCGGGCCGGATCCGTTTGATCACCACCCCCAACTCCGCCAGCGCGTTCCAGTAGACTACCGACAGGACAACCGATGCCCACACCAGTGCGTTTGTTCATCAGTGGAGGGCCCGACCAGGAATCGGCGCGGGAATCCCTCGGCCGGGCGCTGGCCGAGATGCCGGTCAACGTCGGCTGGGTCATCAAGCGCACGCCCGACGTGGACTCCGTGGCCGAGTGCCACCTGTGCCTGCTGCTGATGGGCGCGGACATCGTGGCGCCAGTCGGGCTGGAGTTGTGGTGGGCGCGGCGCACCGAAAAGCCGATCCTGGCCTACCGCAAGGATATGATCCGCACGCCGGCCGGGCAGGTGTTTGTCCAGGAGAACGCGGGACTGGACTGGACGCGCTTCACCGACCTGGCGCGCTTCTTGCTGGGTCATGCCGGGCGTTATGGCCTGACGCCGCTGGAGATCGACCGGCTGCACGTGCTGATCGCCCAGATGCGCAGGACGGCCACCAGGCAGGCCGGAGGTGCGGCCGGCGAGGAAACGCCACCTGAACCGGCCGGCGCCGGGGGCGGTGGCGTGATCCTGGCGCCGGGCAAGGACGAGCCGCCGGGCGCGCGGGTGGTGGGGGAAGCGTTGTGACTCCGCGATTTTTGCCGCGTGCCGTGGCTATGCTAAACTATGCGCCATGACCCAACCATCGATTGACCCCACGATTGCCCTGGAGACCGCGGATCGCGGCCGGGCGTTGCTGGCCGCGGGCCGCGACGCGGAGGCGCTGGCCGCGTTCGAGCGGGCGGCCTGGCTGGCCCCGCATGAGCCGCGCATCCAGTGGGCGTTGGCCAACATGCTCTGGCGGCTGGACCGCAAAGAGGAGGCCGCAGCGGCCTACGAGCGGGTGGTCGACATGCTCCCGAGCGAGGCCGCGCCGCGCTGCAACCTGGCCGAGCTGCTGGCCGTGCTCGGCCGCATCACCGATGCCCGGGTCCAGATCGCCGGCGCGCGTGCGGTCGCGCCGGACGATCCGCACCTGCACTTCGCCGAAGCCACCGTCCGGCTGGCCCAACACCGCCGGGCCGCGGCCGAGGAATCGGCGCGGCAGGCGGTCGCCAGCGGCATTCTGCCCAAGTTCGCCTATCTGAGTCTGGGAGACGCGCTGCTGGCCCAGGGCCGGTCCGCCGAAGCGCTGACCGCTTATCGCACGGCCCGGACCCACTGTGCGGCCGAGGACCTGGCCGTGATGCGCCAGGATCTGGCCTGGCTGGCAACCGTCTACCCCGAACTGCCCGTCCAGACCCATCGGCAGGCGCTGGCGGTCTTCGCGTCCGCCACTTCGCGCGGCTGAGCCAGGCACGCTGCGCGGCGACAAGGTGACAGGGTGACAAGGTGACAAGGTGACCAGGAGTAGTTCACCCCAAGTATTCCGACATCGCCAATCCGAAACCTGTACTGAGCCCAGACGAAGTATCAGCAATCGGAAATCGCAAATCGCAAATCGGCAATCGCCAATCGCCAATCGCCAATCCCTCCTCTGGCTCGCGCTGCTATTGGCCATCCCCGCGCTGCTGCCGTTGGCCGCGCCCGGCTACTTCTTCGACGCGCACGACGCGCATCACAGCGTCTTTTTCCTGGTGGAGTTCGACCAGGCGATCCGGGACGGTGTCATCTGGCCGGTGTGGGGGCCGGACCACGCGGTCGGGTTCGGATACCCGCTGTGGCTGGTCTATGCGCCTCTGGCGTACTACGTCGCGGAGGCGTTCCACCTGCTGGGCCTGGGCTTCACGGCCGCGGTCAAGGTGACCTGGGCGCTGAGCTTCCTGGTCGGCGCGGCGGGGATCTACCGGCTGGCGCGGCGCTGGTGGGGGCCGGCGGCCGGGTTAGTGGCTGCTGTGGCGTTCACCTACACCCCTTACCATCTGATCCAGATCTACGTGCGGGCCGCGCTGGCCGAGTTCGTGGCGCTGGCATGGTTCCCGTGGGTGCTCCTGGCGTTCGTCGCGCTCTGGGATGACCCGCGCCCGCGGCGAGCTGCACTGGCCGCACTGGCGGTAGGCGCGCTGTTGCTCACGCACACCGTTTCCACATTGATTTTTGTGCCACTGCTGGGTGGGTTCTTGCTCGTCAAGCTGCTGACCTCACCCTCACCCCCCGGCCTGTCGGCCACCCCCCTCTCCCTCTCCTATGAGGGGAGGGAGAGGGGGGCTGGGGGGGTGAGGGTGAGGTCGCTCACCTGGACGTTCAGCGCGCTGGCGCTCGGCGGGCTGCTGGCGACCATCTTCCTGCTGCCCATGCTGCTCGAACGCAGGTACATCGTCGAGGCGCAATGGGTCCACGACACGTACAACTATAGCCACCACTTCGTCTATTTCAGCCAGTTTTTCGACCCGCGCTGGGGCTACGGCTACTCGGTCGAAGGCGCGGGCGACGGGATGAGTTTTCAGTTGGGGGTGGTGACGTGCGCGCTGGCGGTGTTGGGCGTTGCGCTGGGCAAATGGCAAATGGCAAATGGCAAAGGGCAGATGGCAGATGGCAAAGGGCAGATGGCAAATGGCAAAGGGCAGATGGCAGATGGCAAATGGCAAATGGCAAATGGCAAATGGCAGAGAACAATTCACAATTCACAATTCATAATTCACAATCCACAATCCACAATCCCCAATACCCAATCCCCAATACCTGTTACCCTCCACCTCATCCTCGCCACTCTCCTCGCCCTCTTTGCCATGACTCCGGCCTCGAAACCGCTCTGGGACGCGCTGCCGCTGGTCGGCCTGATTCAATTCCCCTGGCGGTTGCTAGCACTGACCACGGTCACGCTGGCGTTGCTGGCCGGCGCCGGGGTGCGCGGGTTGGAGGGCCGTCGTGAAGAGGGCAAAGCCGCGGCCACCAGCCCGTATCCCTACGTCTTTGCCCTGGTGATCGTGCTGGCGAGTTTTCCCTACATTCGCCCCGAGCTGTTGCCGATCCGGCCGGAGGACGAGGGCCCGGTCGCGGTGATCGAATTCGAGACCAGGCACCCCGACATGCGCGGCATGACATACTGGTCGGAACGACTGCCGGCCGACGCCGACTCGCCTTTGCTCGCCCAATACCTGGCCGGCGAGCCGTTGCGGCGCGCGGCCATCGTCGCGGGCCAGGGCACGATCCTGGCGCAGCGCAGCGCCGGCGCGTCCGCCTCCGCTCACGTGCTGGCCGACACAGATATCCAGCTGCGCTTCTACACCTACTACTTCCCCGGCTGGCGCGCCATGGTGGACGGCCAACCGGTCGAGATCAGCCACGATCCGCCCAACGGCTTGATCGGCCTGATCTTGCCGCCGGGCGAGCACGAAGTGCGGCTGCGCTTCGGCGCCACGCCGCTGCGCCGGGTCGCCGCGGGCATCTCCCTGGCTGCGCTGGCGGCCATCTTGGGGTTGTTCGCCTGGGAACGGCGGCCTGAATTCCGGCATTTGGCGGAATCGTGATCCCTGTGTTACAATTTCTTAACCCATGAGCAAGTCCGACCTTCCCCCAGCGCGCTACGGTCGTGAGCGTGTGTGTCCCCACTGTGGGACGCGCGTCGCTCAACGCGCATATACTTGCTTCTTCTGTGGCGCATCGTTGGAAGACGCACCACGCCGCCGCGTGGCGATTCCCTGGGCCGACATCGTCCTGTTCCTGGTCATCGGTGGGGTGCTGGCGTTGTGGTGGTTCCGCTCACCCGCCCCCGCGGCGCAGATCGCGTTGTTGGGCAGTCCAAGTCGGCCTGCCACCGGCGCGCAGAGCGCCACACCAACGGCTGAACCTTCCCCGACACCCCTACTCCCCACCGCGACGCTGGAACCGACCGCGACCCCGGAACCTGCTGCGACGCCGCCCCCAACCCCGGTGCGCTACAAAGTCCAGCCAGGCGACACCCTGGAGTTGATCGCGGGCCTACATGGGTCGACGATCGCAGACATCATCCAGGCCAACGGGTTGGACGCCAATGGCTTCATCCGAGTGGGGGACGAACTGGTGATCCCGGTCAAGGGCGCGAGCGGCGGCCCGGGGCCCAGCCCCACGCCATCCGGCGGCGCCCTGGTCTACACCGTGCAGCCGGGCGACACGGTTCAATCCATCGCCATGCGCTTTGGCTCGCAGATCGACTGGATCCTGGTGGCCAACAGCCTGAAGATCACCGACCTGCTGCACATCAACCAGTCGCTGTTAGTGCCGTTGACTATGAACACGCCCACCCCCACGGTGACCGTGCCGGCCACGCACGCGCCCACGGTCACGCCCGGGCCGCGCTTCCGGCCGCCTGATCTGCTGCTGCCGCCCGACGGGAGCAAGGTGACCGGCAATGCTGAGTTGTTGCTCACATGGACTTCAGTAGGAGTGTTGGAAAAAGAACAGTGGTACGTGGTGACGTTGGAGACACCCGACGGCGCCAAGCCCATCGCGCCCTACTGGACCAAGAGTACCAGTTGGCGCCTGTCTTCCGATTACCGGAACGTCGATCAACAGGATTTCACGTGGCAGGTCCAGGTGTTCAGCGGCGCGCCTGGCGAATCCGGTGAACCGTTGAGTCCGCCCAGCACGACGCGGAGCTTTACATGGTGGTGAGGGCGCCTGCACTTAATGAGTGACGAGTAAAAAGTGATGACATTTACTCGTTACTCGTTACTCGTTCACGCCTGATCACCCTTACGGAACATCCCGTAGAGATTCAAGTTCCCCTCGTGGCCATCCGCGTAATAGGTCTCGATCAGCGTCAACCCGGCCCGCGCGGCCAGCCCGCACAGGGTGTCCGCGTCGATGAACGCGCAATACCGTCGGCCAGTAGCCCCTGGCCCCCAGGCCAGCAGGTAATCTCCCGGCTCGACGTCGTCGTTGGTCAGGCCGACCGTCTTCCACGGCAACACACGCGCCCGCAGCCGCGGCGAGGTCATGAACTGCCACGTTGTGAGGATCAGCAGACCGCCCTCAGGGAGCAACCGCGCGCAATCGGCGACGAAGCGAGCGCGCTGGGCCGAACCGGGGATGTGGTGCAGCACCGCGATGGCCACGATCACGTCCGGGGTCAGATCACCCAAACGGGTCGGCCAGTTCGGATCAAGAAGATCCGCCTGGATGAAGCTCGCCTGAATCGGACCGTTTGCATCTACGGCAGCACGGATCGGTGACCCTTCCGTTGTCTCGTCCGCGTTCGTCCGCGTTGGTCCGCGTCCCATCTCCCCCGCGGCAATCTCTAACAACCCCGGGCTGTTGTCCACGCCCACGTAGGTCCCCAGCCAGCCGTGCGCGACGAGGAAGCGCAGAAACCGGCCGTTCCCGCAGCCCAGGTCCACCACATTGGCCCCTGGGCGAAGATACGGTAGAATACGCTCGCAGCCAGGCGGCCACGTCCGGCGGGTGCGGGCGAAGTCGTCGGCAAATTGCGTGTAAAAGGCATGGTTGAGCTCGGCCAATGCCGTGCGGGTCTGGTGATTCATGGTTGACGCAGTCCAGTTCGATAATGAGCACCCCGAAGACGCCAAGAGCCGGCAAGGATGGCATCCCCGCGGCCGTGACTTCGACGCGTTCCAGCATCGGGACACGCTGCTGGCCATCTATCAGGCCGTGCGCGCGGCCTCGGAGTGGGACCGCGACCGGTTGACACGCATCTTATCACAGCACCCGCGCGACGACAAGGAGCCTGTCCTGAGCGGGACGAAGGGCGACGTCCTGAGCCAGTCGAAGGGGCCTGGTCTGAGCGGGACGAAGGATGACGTCCTGAGCCAGTCGAAGGGCTACTTCTCCAAGATCGAACTGGTGACCGGCTACCAGCAGTTGACTGCAGCCGGCGTGCTGCCGTTCGAGCGCCGCGTGTTGCGCCGCCTTCAGATGAAGCCGATCCGCACCTCCTCCGGGGTGGCGCCCGTGACTGTGCTCACCAAGCCCGCCGGTTGTCCGGGCCGTTGCATCTTCTGTCCTGACGTGGCGGGCATGCCCAAGAGTTACCTGCCCGATGAGCCAGGCGCCCGCCGCGCGGCTCAGCAGGAGTTTGACCCGTACCGGCAGGTGACCGTGCGTCTCGAAACGTTCGAGGCCATGGGCCACACCGCCGACAAGGTCGAACTGCTGATCCTGGGCGGCACCTGGGACGCGTATCCCCGCACTTACCGGGAGTGGTTCGTCAAACGCTGTCTGGATGCCCTGAATGGGGTGGACGCCGGATCGCTGGCCGAGGCGCAGGCTCACAACGAGATGGCCGTTCATCGCAACGTAGGTTTGGTCATCGAGACCCGCCCCGACTGGGTGACCCCGGCGGCGATTCGCCACCTGCGCGCACTCGGCGTCACCAAGGTGCAGCTTGGCGTGCAAAGCCTGGACGACCGCATCCTGGCGCTCAATCAGCGCGGGCATGACGTCGCCGCGGTGCGGCAGGCGGTCACGCAGCTCCGGGCGGCCGGCTTCAAGCTCCAGCTTCATTGGATGCCTAACCTGCTCGGCGCAACTCCTGAAGCGGACCGGGCGGATTTTGCCCGGCTCTGGTCAGACCCCGCGCTGCGACCGGACGAGCTGAAGATCTACCCGTGCTCGATCATCGCGGGCACCGAGCTGCATGGTCTCTGGCAGGCGGGCGCGTACCGACCTTATACCGACGAGGAGCTCATCGAGCTCGTGGCGGACTGCAAGGTGACCATCCCGCCGTACTGCCGCGTCAACCGGGTCTTCCGGGATATCCCCGCGGACGACATCGTGGCCGGCAGCAAACGCTCGAACCTGCGCCAACTGGTCCACGCGCACATGGCTGCGCACGGCCAAACCTGTCGCTGCATCCGCTGCCGGGAAGTGCGCGGGGCCACAGTGGCCGAAGCTGAGCTGCGCCAGGTGGTCCACGTCTACGAGACGACGGGCAGCCAGGAGCAGTTCTTGAGCTACGAGACGGTCGACGGGAAGCTGGCCGGTTTCCTGCGGCTGTCGTTGCCGGCTGGTGACCATCACCTGTCGGAGATCTGGGGCGCGCTGCCCGAGATCCGGGGCGCGGCGATGATCCGTGAGCTGCACGTCTACGGGCCGGCGTTGGAGATCGGCGCGACCAGCAGCGGCGAAGCGCAACACCTGGGGCTGGGCCGGCGCCTGGTGGCGGAGGCGATGGAACGGGCCCGGGCGGCCGGGTTCGACCGGCTCGCCGTGATCTCGGCCATCGGCACGCGGCGCTACTATGAAGGATTGGGTTTCAAGCGAGGTGACCTGTATTTGGCGGTGAGGCTGTGAGTCACCAACGATAACTATTGAGCGACCAGAAGCCACCGGCGATGGTCACGCCAGTAGCTTCCAGGTTGGCAATCGCGCGAACAACGTCGCGGTGATGCATGTCTCTCGTCGGATCATTGTCCAGATAGATCGCAAGAACGCCGGAATGCGCAGGGTCCTGGGTGTGCAGCGCCTCGAAATCCTTCGGATTGCGCGTGAGGATCGCCCGTCCAACCGCTTTGGCGTGCAGCCAGTGCGCCAGATCGGTCTTACCGGTCAGGGGCGGAACGACGTCGGCAGGGGTCTCAACATCGTGGCCGGCTTCGAGAAGCAAACGGCGCAGCTCATACGAAAACACGCAATCATCCAGGTACAATCGCAGGCTCAAGCTGAACTCCTTGAGAGAGCAGGTAACGCTTCTCTTCGTCGGCCTCTGCCTCGATGAGCTCGCGGTGCGTTTCGTAGTACGCCTGTGCCTCCCTGACTTGTTCAACCGGTAGGTCTATGTCTAGCGCGGCCTCTTCAGCGCTCAGATTGTTGGCGCGCATAGTATAGACTAACTGGCCGACCGTCATGTTGCGACCCTTGAGATAGAGTTGCTTGCGCCAGCTCTCGGGTTTGGCGACCAGGTAACGATAGTGTTCAGATTTTCTGATTTTCTGTGGTAACACGATTCACCTCCGATGACTCCGAGAATACAACAAAATGGAGTGACAGTCAAACCCATGAAGGAGCCGACATGTCCGCAACACATCTTTTCTCACCGTTCCAACTGCGCAGCGTCACCGCGCGCAACCGGCTGTGGATCTCGCCGATGTGCCAGTACTCGGTCTTTGCCGAAGACGGCGTGGCGACCGACTGGCATCTGGTCCACCTGGGCAGCCGCGCCGTGGGCGGCGCGGGGCTGATCCTCGTCGAGGCGACGGCTGTTGAGCCGCGCGGCCGGATCAGCGCCCGCGACCTGGGGCTGTGGAACGATCTCCAGGCCGCGGCGCTCGCCCCAATTGTGCGTTTCTTGACCGGGCACGGCGCGGTCCCGGCCATCCAACTCGCCCACGCAGGGCGCAAGGCCGGGGTGTCGGGTGTGATCGGCCCCAGCGCGCTGGCCTTCTCACCGGAGATGGCCGTGCCCCAGGCGATGGCGCTCGCCGACATCGAACAGGCGATCAACGCATTTCGATCGGCGGCCGGCCGGGCGTTGGCGGCCGGGTTCCAGGTCGTCGAAATCCACTCGGCCCACGGCTATCTGCTGCACGAGTTTCTCTCGCCCATCAGCAACCGGCGGACCGACGCGTACGGCGGCAGTTTCGAGAACCGGGTTCGGCTCCTGCTGGAAGTGGCGCACGCTGTGCGCGCGGTCTGGCCCGAGCGGCTGCCGCTCTTCGTCCGCATCAGCGCCACCGACTGGCTGGATGGCGGCTGGGACGTGGATCAGAGCGTGAAGTTGGCCGGGTTGCTGAAACAGGCGGGGGTGGACCTGATCGACGTCTCCTCCGGCGGCCTGGCGCCCGACCAGCAGATCCAGCTCGGGCCGGGCTACCAGGCGCCGTTCGCCGAGCGCATCCGCCGGGAGGCCGGCATCGCCACGGCCGCGGTGGGGCTGATCACCGAGGCGCGGCAGGCGGACGCGATCGTGCGCGAAGGTCGTGCGGACGCGGTGCTGATCGGCCGCCAGTCGCTGCACGATCCCTATTGGCCGCTGCGCGTTGCGCGGGAGCTGGGGTACCAGGCGCCTGTGCCGTTTCAGTATGAGCGCGGGTGGTGAAGGTTTGCAGTGCTGAGTGCGACATGATATAGGGTTTTTCAGTTTCGGGATCGGTCAGCCCAGCGTCTTGACCGTCTCCCACACCGCGTCGAACATCTCCACGGTCAGCCGGCCGGTCTGCGTGTTCTGGCGACTGGGGTGATACGAAGCGACGAGCCAGGGCAGGCCCTCGCCAGGCCGGAAGATGGCGCCGTGGGCAAAGCGAAACAAACCAGGTTTCTCCGAGAAACCTGGTTTGTCGCGCATGATCCGCAGCACCCCATCGAACGCGATTCGGCCCAATGCGATGATCACCTGCACGCGCGCCAGCAGGGCCAGCTCCTGGGCCAGGTAGGGCAGGCAGGTCGCGATCTCGGCGGCCGTGGGTTTGTTGGCGGGCGGCGCACACCGGCAGACCGCGCTGATGAACAGATCGTGGAGCGCCAGCCCATCGTCTCGATGCGCTGAGGTGGGCTGGCTGGCAAACCCGGCGCGGTGCAGCGCAGCATACAGGAAATCGCCCGAGCTGTCACCCGTGAACATGCGGCCAGTGCGGTTTGCACCATGCGCGCCGGGCGCCAGCCCGACGGCCAAGGCCCGCGCCGCCCGGTCGCCAAAACCGGGTACCGGTCTACCCCAGTATTCCTCATCCAGATAGGCGCGGCGCTTCGTCCGCGCCACCTCCTCGCGCCAGGTCACCAGCCGCGGACAGAGCCGGCATGTGACGAGCGGCGCGTCCAATGCTTGCCAATCCTCCGTTGCTCGACTTTTCAATCGTCCCGTCCTTGGTTGAATTTGCGCATCGCGTAATCAGTTTTGACGATCAAACATGGTAATCCTGCCTGCTCTATTACCGATCCGGAAGGTCAAAACTGACCACCTGCCATTCTAAAGCCGAGGGAGATTGCGGTCAAGTCAATCTCCCAACGAGGTAGTGCGACGGCAGCGCAGCCCATGGGTAGTGGCGTGATTCTCAAAGGAAACCGGTTCTGGACAAACCCGCTGAGGAAAAGTAATGCAGCCCCTAGAAAACGCGGACGATCCCTTGTACAAAGTTCATGCAACGGTGAAGGATAGGCGTCTACGTTGTCAAACATAAGCATGTACGAAGATTTGACATTCTATCAACAACCCAGTATAATGCTCTCGATGTGAATGCATCAGACCGACAACCCCAGTATGTTGGAGGAGGGAGAACCATGAACGTCAAAGTCGTCACGGACAGCACGTGCGATCTGCCCGCGTCGATCATCGCGCAATACGACATCACGGAGGTGCCGGTGTACATCAATATGGATGGACAAAGCCATCTGGATGGTTTAGACCTGACCCGCGAGGAATTCTACCGGCGACTGCCCGATCTGAAGACACCGGCCACGACGTCGGCGCCTGGTCCCGGTGCATTCGCAGAGACGTACGAGCGACTGGTGGCGGGCGGCGCGACCGGCATCATCTCGATTCACATTTCTCCGACCTTGAGCAACGTCCTCAATGCGGCAACTCTGGCAGCCGAGACGATCAAAACGGTGCCCGTGGTAGCCTTCGACGGCCGGCAAATCAGCCTGGGCACGGGGTTTTTGGTCATGGCCGCGGCCAGGGCAGCCGTCGAAGGCAGATCGCTGGCAGAGATCGTGGCACTGCTGAGCGAATACGTCAAGCGGGTCTACGTGGTCGCCGCGCTGGACACGGTGGAGTTCCTCCGGCGAAGCGGCCGCATGAGCGGCTTCCAGTCCGGTGTGGCCTCGCTCCTGAAGATCAAACCAGTGCTGAAGATGCACGACGGCGTAGCCACTTCGGAGAAGGTGCGCACTTCAGGGCGGGCGCTCAACCGGCTGATCGAGACGATCGCCGGGCTCGGGCCGCTGGATCAGTTGGCGCTGGTCCACACCCGCGCGGCGGAGGGTGCGATGGCGCTCTGGGAACAGACAAAACAGTTGTTCCCGCACATCGCAAACCCGATCTCGGTGGACGTGACCCCGGTGCTGGGCGCGCACCTTGGGCCGGGAGTGGTGGGCTTTGCGTGCGTCACGGCCGGATCCGAGTAGGCGTTGGTCTACTGCCGAAAAAGGAGTCAATCATGGGTTTTCTACAGGTTTACGGCGTCGCGGCGCTGGTCATCATAGGATTCATGGCGCTCATCTGGATCGCCAGCCTCGTCCTGAAGAATTCGAGCATCGTGGACATCTTCTGGGGCGCGGGGTTCGTAGTCGCCAACTGGGTCTACTTCGCGCTGACCCCAGACGACTTGCTCGCCCGCAAGCTGCTGATCAGCGCCCTGGTCACGGTGTGGGGGCTGCGGCTCTCGCTCTACATCTTTGCGCGCAACCGTGGCAAGCCGGAAGACTTTCGCTATCGCAAATGGCGCGAGGAGGCGGGCGCGAAGTGGTGGTGGTACAGCTTTTTCAAAGTGTTCCTGCTGCAAGGGGGCTTGATGTGGATTATCTCCGCACCGCTGCTGGCCGCGCAGCTCAGCCTGACGCCAGCCCGGCTCACGGTCGTGGACTTGCTGGGCGTCGTGATTTGGGTGATCGGCTTCTTTTTCGAGGCGGTGGGCGATTGGCAACTGGCCCACTTCAAAGCGGTTCCGGCTAACAAGGGCAAGCTATTGAGTAGCGGCGTGTGGCGCTACACGCGGCACCCGAATTACTTCGGCGATGCCGCGCAGTGGTGGGGTTACTACCTGATCGCGGTCGCGGCCGGGGGGTGGCTGACGCTCCTCAGCCCGATCATCATGACGCTGTTCCTGATCCGTGTGTCTGGCGTGGCGCTGCTGGAGAAAACGTTGGCCAACACCAAGCCGGGGTATCGGGAATACGTCGAGACCACCAGCGCGTTCGTGCCGTGGTTCCCGCGCAAAAGAACGGGGAGTTGAAAGACAGACTGGGGGGTAGATTCGTGGCAAACCTACAGACTGCTGAGGCCACACCGCGCGGCTGGCGCGTCGCCAGTTGGCCGCCGCTGGCCTGGCTAGAGACCGCGATCAAGGCGATCGCCCTGGTGATCGGCATCGCAGCCGGAGTCTCGGCGCTGTCCCAGGGCGCGTTTGCCGTGCCGGGCGGCTTGCGTCTCGCGCAATGGGGCATCCTGATCTTCCTTTCGCTGGGCTTGATTGCCGCGATCTTCGACCGGATCAAGGGCCGGGAGATCGTCGCCATGATTTTCGTGGTCGCCAACAACCTGGGGCATTGGGGTATGGTGCTGACTCTGGCGGCGGGTGCGAGCCCGGCGCTTCTCCCCTTCGCCGGGCTGATGCTGCTGGGCGATCTGGCTAAACTGCTCTTTCTGAAGAGGTCCGGCTTCACCGTGTCGGGCGTATCCAGGTCGGTCTTGTATGGTCTGACCCTGTTCTACATTGTCGGTTATGCGGCCATCCTGATCCTGGGATGGCTGCGCTGAGCGTGGGGGGTAGCATGATGAGAATCGCCAAAACAGTCGCTTTGATCGGTCTGTTGGCTATGACAGCCATCCTGATCTATGGCTTCACTATCGGGGATTTCGGCGCCGAGGGCAATCAATTGCTCTCGATGCCATGGGGAATCGTGTCGCTGGTCGACCTGTACGTGGGATTCATCCTGTTTTCGGGATGGATCGTCTACCGCGAACGCTCGGCCGTCCGCGCCATCCCGTGGGTGATCCTGATGATGGGGCTGGGCTTTTTCACCGCCAGCCTGTACACCCTGATCGCGTTGCAAACCAGCAAGGGTGACTGGCAGCGTTTCTGGATGGGCCGGCGACTGGACAAGGTAGCAGAAGGCAAGACATAGCCACGTGGATCACACGTCCCGGCCAGGCAAAACGCGCGAGTTGATCGAGGAGGAGATCATGATCCCCAACCAATGGTACGTGTTGCTGGAGTCCAGGCAGGTCCAAAGTAAACCAGTCGGCGTCACTCGCCTGGGTGAAAAGCTGGTCTTTTGGCGGGACGAGGCCGGTCATGTAAGTTGTCTGCGCGACAGATGCCCGCACCGTGGCATCGAGCTGAGCAAGGGGCAGGTGATCCACGACCACCTGCAATGCCCGTTTCATGGCTTTGAGTATGACACGTCGGGACAAGCCGTGGTCATCCCGGCCAACGGCCGAAACGCGCCTGTACCCAAGGCGTTCAAAGCCCACAGTTATCCAACTCACGAAGCGCACGGCTTCATCTGGACCTGGTGGGGTGACGATCCGCCGGCCAACCTGGAACCACCCCGTTTCTTCGGGGACCTCGGCGAGAACTTCACCTACAGAACCGTCTATGACCCGTGGGACGCCCACTACTCTCGCGTCATCGAGAACCAACTGGACGTGGTGCATCTGCCGTTCATCCATCACAACACTATCGGTCGCGGTAACCGCACCGTCGTGGACGGTCCCGGCATCGAGTGGGTGGACGATGACCGCTTCTACGTGTATGTTTACAACCGCGTCGATGATGGCGCGCCACCGCGTAAACCCGACGAGGTGCCTATTCCCGATCCGAGCGGTTTCCGGTTGGAGTTCATCTTTCCCAACCTGTGGCAAAACCGCATTGGGGACGACGTGCGCATCGTAGCGGCGTTTGTGCCGGTGGACGAGGGGCACACGCTGCTCTATCTCCGCTTCTACCAGCGCTTCATGCGCCTGCCGGTGCTGCGCGACCTGGTGACCTGGGCAGCCATGCCGTTCAACGTCTTGGTGGCGCACCAAGACCGCCGCGTCGTGGTCACGCACCAGCCTCAGCCGTCTGGGCTGCGCATCGGCGAGAAGTTGATCCAGGGCGACCGGCCGATCATCGAGTATCGCCGTCGCCGGCAGGAACTGATTGAGAAAGCGAACATGGCATGAGCAGATATGAGCTTGACGGGAAGTGCGGTTCTTCCGAGAGGAGGGGATCGAAATGCGCGTGATTCTCACCGGCGGCACCGGGCAGATCGGCCGGGTGTTGGCCCGCGAGTTGCTCGATGCCGGTCACGATGTCGTCGTCTTGAGCCGCAATCCGGTCGCGGCGACAGGACTGCCCGCGGCCGTGCGGCTCGTTCAATGGGACGCGGCCACAGCGAACGGCTGGGGCGAGCTTGTCGATAGCGACACCGCGATCGTCAACCTGGCAGGCGCGAATCTGGCCGGATCGGGGTTCTTCCCTTCCCGTTGGACGCCAGAGCGCAAACACGTTATCCTACAAAGCCGTCTAGATGCCGGCCGCGCCGTTGTCGAAGCAGTGGCGCGGGCGAAAACAAAGCCGCAGGTCGTGATCCAGTCATCGGGCATCGGGCACTACGGCTCACGGGGCGATGCGGTCGTTACCGAGGCGGACGCGGCCGGTCGCGATTTCCTGGCGCGGCTGACGGTGGATTGGGAGGCTTCGACTGCCCCTGTGACGGCCGCGGGCGTTCGCCACGTGGTCATCCGCACCGGTGTGGTGCTGGATCCGCATGAAGGCGCCCTGCACCGGCTGCTGTTGCCCTATCGTCTGTTCGCCGGCGGCCCCATGGGGAGTGGCCGGCAGTGGCTCTCGTGGATTCACCCCGCGGATGAGGTGGCGGCCGTCCACTTCTTGATCGAGAACCGGAGCGCTGGCGGCGCCTTCAACCTGTGTGCGCCCGAGCCAGTGACCAACGCGCACTTTGGTCAGGCACTGAGCCGGGTATTGGGCCGGCCTTCCTGGTTACCTATACCGGGGGGTGTCCTGCGACTGGCGCTTGGGGAGGTGGCCGCGACCGTGCTCGAAGGCCAGCGTGCGCTGCCCAGGAGGTTGCTGGAGGCGGGCTTCGAGTTTCAGTTTCCAGAGATCGAGCCCGCGCTGCGCGACCTGGTGGAACAGGCATGAGATTCGAGCACCGCTTTCGAGTCAAGGCATCGCTGGCTGAGGTAGCTGATTTTCACAGTCGTTCCAGCAATATGCCGAAGCTTTCGCCGCCGCCGCTCATCGTGCGCATGCGCCGCGCGCCCGAACTCCTGGCAGCCGGAGATGAGATGGAGTTCACTCTCTGGGCCGGACCGATCCCGATCCGCTGGATAGCGCGCATCGAGGACGCGTCTCCGAGCGGATTCGTGGATCGGCAGGAGGTGGGGCCCTTTGCCAGTTGGCGACACCGGCACGTCTTTGCACGCGTCACCGACGACACTACTGAGGTACTCGATCAGGTTGAGGCGAGCCTGAGACGGCATTGGTGGTGGGGGCCGGTGGGCCTGGCGATGTGGGTCGGGCTGCCGCTGTTGTTCGCCTATCGGGGTTGGAAGACGCGGCAATTGCTGGAGCGCGATCTACTCTGAGGCGAGACCAAGAGCCAGGAGAAGTCGCTCATCCACCGCGTGTAGGCCAGCAGGTGACAGTTGGCCCAGCCGGCGAGTGACGGCCGCCTTTGGAACAGCGGCGAGATTCGACGTCTTGACCCATGAGGTTCGCTTCAAGCCTACGGCCTGACTCTCGTCAGTACCCCAGATGATTTGGTAGTCTGTGGGGAGCGCCCGCGATGCCGG
>MNXL01000183.1 GCA_001871755.1 Anaerolineae bacterium CG2_30_64_16 | reverse complement strand
CTCCTGTCTCCTGTCTCCTGTCTCCTGACTCCTGTCTCCTGTCTCCTGTCTCCTGTCTCCTGTCTCCTGTCTCCTGTCTCCTGTCTCCTGACTCCTGTCTCCTGTCTCCTGTCTCCTGTCTCCTGTCTCCTGTCTCCTGTCTCCTGACTCCTGACTCCTGACTCCTGTTTCCTGTCTCCTGCTCACGGATTCAGATACATCACGTCCTTGACCGCCCGGATCACGTCCTCGACCTGGGGGAGGGCCATTTGCTCGAGCCGCCGATTGTAGGGCAGCGGCACCTCGGCCTGCGCGACGCGGCGCACCGGCGCGTCCAGGTGATCGAACGCGAGCTCGGTCACCCGGCTGGCGATCTCCGCGCCGATGCCATAGGCGCGCCAGCCTTCCTCCACCACCACCAGGCGGTTGGTCTTGCGCACCGACTCGACGATCGGGCGGGTGTCCAACGGCCGCAGCGTGCGCAAGTCGACCACTTCGACCTCGATCCCCTCCTCGGCCAGTTTGTCGGCCGCTTGCAGAGACACCTGCAACATCTTGGAGTAGGAGACGATGGTGGCGTCCACCCCCGCGCGCTTGATGTCGGAGACACCGATCGGCGCCAGGAAATCCTCGTCGTCGGGCACTTCACCCCGCGTCTGGTAGAGGGTGGCGTGTTCGATGAAAAAGACCGGGTCGTCGTCGCGGATGGCCGACTTGAGCAGCCCCTTGGCATCCGCCGGAGTACCCGGCGCCACCACTTTGAGGCCCGGGAAATGGGCAAAAACGACGTCGGGAGTCTGTGAATGGGTTGCGCCCAACTGCCGACCGCCCCCGCCCACCGTGCGAATCACCAGCGGGCACCTGATCTGGCCGTTGAACATGTAGTGCAGCTTGGCCGCGTGGTTCACGATCTGATCCATGGCCAGGAACGCGAAGTTGATGGTCATGATCTCGGCCACCGGCCGCAAACCGGCGATGGCCGCGCCGGCCGCCGCGCCGGCGATCACGCCCTCAGCGATCGGGGTGTCGCGCACGCGCTTCTCGCCGAACTCATCGAGGAAGCCGCGGGTGACCGCATAGGCGCCGCCCCACGTGCCGATCTCTTCCCCCATGATGAACACCCGCTCGTCGCGATACATCTCCTCGCGCAACGCCTGGCTGATCGCCTCCCTGAATGTTATGCGTGCCATGTCGTTACCTCCTGGCGGTCGGGGATGGGGTTGACATAGATGTGCTCCCACAGCGCCGCGTCTGCCGGTTCCGGGCTCTCTTCCGCGAACGTCACGATCTCCGCCAGCTCAACCTCCACCGCCTGGCGGACCTGGTCCAGCCCGGCCGCGTCGGCCGTACCGCCGGCGATCAACGCGTCACCCAACCGTTGGATCGGATCGCGCTCGCGCCATTCCTCGATCTCCGCCTTGCTGCGGTAGCGCTCGGGGTCACCCATAGAATGGCCGGAGTAGCGATAGGTGACCGCCTCTAGCAGATAGGGACCGTCGCGGCGCGCATGCGCCAACGCCTCGTCCACGGCCTCGTACATCTCCAGCACGTTCTGCCCGTTGACCTGGCGGTGCGCGATGTCATAGGCGCACCCTTTCTGGAAGATGTGAGAAACCGCCGAGGCCCGGCCCACCTCGGTCCCCATGCCATACTGGTTGTTCTCCACCAGGAAGACCACGGGGAGCTTCCAGACCGCGGCCAGGTTGATCGACTCGTGGAAATAACCGATGTTGGTGGTGCCCTCACCCAGGACACACAGCACCGCGTCCGGCTCGGCGTTGTAACGGACGGCCAGCCCAACGCCGGTCGCCAATGGCAAATGTCCACCGACGATGGCGTGCCCGCCCCAGTAGCGGTGTTCTGCGCTGGCCAGGTGCATCGAGCCGCCCTTGCCCCCGCTGACACCCGTGGCTTTGCCCAGCAGCTCCGCCATCACCCGCCTGGGGTCCAGCCCGCGCGCAATCGCCCACCCGTGATCGCGATACGCGGTGAAAAGGTGATCGTGCTCGCCCAACGCTTTACTGGCCCCAACGGCGATAGCTTCCTCGCCGATGTAGAGGTGCAGAAACCCGCCGATCTTACCCTCAGTGTACAGTTCCGCGGATTTCTCCTCGAACCGCCGAATGAGCACCATCTGCCGGTACAGTTCTAGCAGATCTTGTTTCGATAGTTCTCTTGCCACCTGAACCTCCTCAAGCGTTCCTAACCCGGACGAGGCCGCTGCGCTTACGAGCCGGAACCAAAGCGGGACAAGGCGATAGACAAATCGTTGCACAGATAGCCAGAATCCCACGGGTCAGGCCTTTCCTTCCTGTTCGCGGCCCGGCAGCAGCAGAAAGAACAGTGTGCCCGCAGCTTGCACGCCCGCGATGACGAACAGCGCGGTCCGCGTGCCCAGCCCTTGGGCCAGCGCCGCGCCCAACAACGGACCGACTGTGATCGCCACGCTCGCCAGCATATTGGCCCCGCCGGCGAACCGGGGCTGGCGCCCCTCGGGACACGCGGCCAGCAACATGTCAAAAAGCCCGATATCGAGCCCCGACATCGAGAAGCCCCACACCACCGCAGCCGGCAACAGCCACTGCATCGAGGGCGCCAGCGCGGTTACACATGGATAGAACGCCTGAGCCACGCCGCAGATCAGCAACAACCGCCGATGACCCGACCGGTTGGCTACCTGCCCCCAGAACCAGTATCCTACCACCAAAGCAGCGTAGCCGGCTGTACCACGCAACCCAATCCAGGTATCTGTCGCGTGCAGCTCATTCACCCAGAAGACACTAAACAGGCCGGCCGGCATCGCCAGGACCAGGCGATAGCCCAGATTGGCCACATTGTACCGCACGAACTCGCGACTTTCAGTCAGAGAAGCCCCAAATGCCCGGATCCGCGCACCCACCGATGGGCGGATCGTGGCGGCTGGCCAGTCAGGGACGAAGGGGGACACCTGGACCTTGCCGATGTAGTACAGGTTCATCAGGCCCGCGATCCAGGACGCCAGAAAGACGAGCTGATAGCCCCCTGGGAAAGGCGTCCGGTCCAGCAGCCAGCCGAACAGCGCGATCGCCAGCCCGGCCGTCAGGCTGAGCAATGCCCAGCGCGTGCCGTTGAGCTGGCCGCGGCGCTTGGGCGGGAGGGCCTTCTGCATGGCGCTGATCCAGGCCGAGATGTGCACGGCGTTCGGGATGGCGGAGAGGGACCAGATGAGCACCGCGGCGATCGATAGGTCCGCTGAATTGAGGAGCAGTGGCAGCAGAACGATCAGCGGATAGGCCAGCCGAGCGATGAACCCGGCTCGCACCGTCAACCTCACAAGGTCGCTGTGCCGCTCGGCGTATGCGCCGCCGGGGATGTAGGCGAAGATCCCCACCAGCGCCGGACCGGAGATCAACAGGCTCACCAGCGCCGGCGAGGCGCCCAGGCGGGCCAGAAACACCGGCAGGAAGTTGTAGATGCCTCCATCAACCGGGCCAAACCAGGCGCCGGTGAACAGGAGGTTGCGATAGTTGCGTTCCTCAACGGACGCGCTCTGGCGGCCAAGGAAAACGGTAGCAAGGCCGGCCCTGGCCCGGCGCAGGAAGCTGGCGTACATAGCGACAAATGTAACATCGGGGGCAGCGGAAGGCAAGAGTTGCGTATTTCGAGAATGGGAGCTGTGGCGGGCGCCTGAGCTAAATCGCACGCCTTTTGGAGATTGGGCGCCAGAGGCGGTATAATGTCACCGCAGGTCAACGCCGCACAAGACCCGATAGCCCTCACCGGTTGGCCAGCGGCCGCCACAGCCAGCGCCGTGCCAGCCGGTGCCGTTTGTATTGGAGATCCAGGCCCAATGAGCGGCTCATCTCCAGTGCACATGCTCGGGCCGGTCTCCTGACCGTGCCCGCTCTGCACTCGTTCCAGACAGGAACCCGATGAGCTTGATCGAAGTCCTCCTGGTCGCGGTGGGACTGGCGATGGACGCGTTTGCGGTATCGCTGGGGATCGGCGCCACCCCCTACGCCACCGGCCGGCGGCCGCTTTTTCGCCTGTCTTTCCACTTCGGCCTGTTTCAAGCGTTGATGCTGGTGCTGGGCTGGGTGGCCGGTTCCAGCATCGCCCAACTCATCTCGGCCGTCGATCACTGGATCGCGCTAGGCCTGTTGGCGTTCGTCGGCGTGCGCATGATTCGCTCCGGCCTGAACCCGAACGGCGCGTCGCACGCCAGTGACCCCTCGCGCGGCAGTTTGCTGGTGATGCTGGCCGTGGCTACGAGCATCGACGCGTTCGCGGTCGGCCTGAGCCTGGCGATGTTGCGCGTGAACATCTTCTACCCCGCGGCCGTCATCGGGGTGATCACGGGCGGGCTGTCCCTGGTAGGGCTGCTGGCCGGCCACCGACTGGGCAAGATGTTCGGCAAACGGATGGAAATTCTGGGCGGGCTGATCCTGATCGGCATCGGGCTGCGGGTGTTGATCACGCACCTGGCCGGAGCTGCGCTAGTGTGAGACACTTGACAAACGAACTCCCCGGAGGCTCTCGCTTCCGAGGAGTTCGTTTGCGGTGACGGCGCTATTGAGCCTTGACGATCACCTTTCCCGACATGCCCGTTCCGCCAGGACCGCCGTGATAGGCGCAGTAGTAGGGGTATTCGCCCGCCTGCGTGAACGTGTGGCTGAACTCTGCTCCCTGCCCCATGTTCCCCGAATCGTAACTGCCGTCGTCCGCGGTGACAGTGTGGGGCGCCTTGTCTTCGTTGCGCCAGACAACGGTCGTGCCGGGCGCAATGGTCAGGGTGCTGTTTGCACCGAACTTGAAACTCTTGATCAACACCTGCACCTGACTCTGGGTCGGCGCGGCTGTCGCGGGTTGGGTGGCTTTGAACGGTTTCATCACGATCGCGTCGCCAACCTTGACGGGGGCATCCGAACCGGGGAATTCGTACACACCCACCTGGCCCTGATCCACATGTAACATGGCGAACAACGTCTCGGTGGCCCGGCTCGTATCGATCGCGACCACCACGTTGGCGTTCTCGCCGACCTTGACGAGCGTCTGACCGACCACTGGGCCGGGCTTGCCTTCCGCAGCGATGTGGACCACCAGCCAACCGGGCTCGGCCGCGATCACGCTGGGGATGGTCACGGACGCCTCCTTGATCTCCTGATCGGCCACCGTCAGGCCGGGCGTGATGGCCGGGTTCGGAGCCGAGGTCGCCGGAATGGCGGTTGCTGGAACGACCGTCGGGGGCACAGGAGTGCTGGTCGGCGCGACGACACCCGTCGCGCAGCCGGCCGCAATCAGCGCGAATACGAACAGCACGAAAAACAGATGACGTGACATGGTTTCCTCCCTGGTGCGAGACTCGGACCTGCGTGGGACGCAGGCGCTTGCTTTTCGGTTCTATACAAGCAAACGACCGGAGAGGATAATTTGGATCATTGAAGTGATAAAATTGGGAAAAGTTCATCAGAGGGAGCCACCGATCACATGCGGGGATGTCGGGATGAGGCTGCCGGCTGCCGGTTCGACGGTGATGCCCAGCGCATCGTATTCCTCCAACGGCCGGGAGGCGTTCAGCAACAAGATGCCGAAGCCTTGGGCCGTCACTTGAAAGACGCCGGCGTTGTCCCGTCGCTCACCCTGTATCAGCCACGCCTGATAGATCTTATTATTGGGTAGAGGTAGCAGGTCATACACGCAGAGCAAAGCCGTCCGGGCTCCCTTATGGACGTAGAGGACGCCGCTCGCATAGTTTGTCGGGGTATCAGCTTGCAAGGGAATCGCCTGGGCCTGGCTCAAACCGGTCAGCAGAGCAGCTTGTTGCTCAACGCGAGACATGCGGCCAGCCCAGTAGAGATTGGTGACCAGTAACAATGCCAGGGACACTGCAAGCGCGGCGAAGGCAAACGCGGGCTTGCGCAGAAACCCCGACCAGGTAAACCGCGATCCGGCCGGAGTTGGCGCCGACCGGATGCGCCGGCGCAGATCCTCACCCAGGCCTACGGGCGTGGCAACCGTCGGCACAGCGAAAAGCAGATCGCTGCCGATCGCCTGGTAGTCCGTCAATAGCGCTCGGCACGAAACACAGCCCTTGAGATGCGTCTTCAACAGATCGATTTCACCGGCATCCAGCGCGCCCAGCGCGTACGCTGGGATCAGACCTTCTGTCGTTTCGTGGTTCATTGTCTGTCCCCCGAATCATCTAACCAAAGGGCGCGCAGCTTCTCCAGCCCCAAACGCAGGCGACCCTTCACCGTGCCCAACGGCAGGTCGAGATATGCGGCAAGTTCGCTGTGGGTGAGGCCGCCGAAATAGGCCAGTTCGATGATTTGGCGCTGGTCGGCCGGCAACTCCTGGAGCAAGAGGCGCAAGTGCTGACCGCGTTCCCATTGGGCGTGGTCGGTGAGCACGCGGCTGGTAAGGAACGCGCCGTCTTCAGAGGCATTGTCACGCTGCTCGACAAGCTCAGGGCGGCGCCCCTCCTGACGCAGACGATCGATCGCGGCAAAGCGGGTGACGCTCAACAGCCAACTGGAGAACCGCCCCCGATCGGCATCGTAACGCTGACCCTTCTGCCACAACTTCAGAAACACATCCCGGGTCACTTCCTCGGCCAGGCCCACATCGTTAAGGACGCGCCAGGCCATGCTGTACACCAGGTTGATGTACCGCTTGTGCAGGGTCAGGAGCGCGCCGCTGTCGCCCACGGCGATCCGCTGGAGCAAGGCGCTGTCTTCCGAGTCGATGCTGGTCATGACTCCACTTTGTGAAATGTCGCCAGATTCACCGTCGGTTTGCTGTCAGCCGTTCGGATGCTCGTATCATAACACAAAGCCGCATCGCTCGCAATGGTTCGCAACATGGGGATTTCGAAGCGGTAGGCGGGCCTGAAATCAACCCCATCCCCGCCGGCTAAAACTTGGCCAGATCGGCAGAAGTGTGTAGAACATCAGGGCTTAGCAACATCGCCCAAGCCGTGGGGCAGGCGTTGACGGACCTGGCGCATAGCTTACCTGCTCCCCTACAGCGGTGGTCAGCCAGCGCTATGGGCTGGCTGGGGGCGGCCCCCTGACCTTTGCCCAGATTGGGGCTGGTCTGGGCTGTAGTGGGGAATAGGCCCGCCAATTGCACTGGGCGGCCCTGGTTTGGTTGCGCCAACCCGCCCACTCCCAGGTCTTGCGCAGTTGGCTGGACCGCCATACGGTGGCCGACTACCGATGGGCCGAGGCCCACCGCTGGCTGGCCCAGCGAGGCGGGCGTCATGGACGCCATTTTCGACCCTGTTTCGCCGCCTACAGCCCTTTTTTGCCCTCGCCAACCCCCCTTCTGCTACGAATCGGCCCAGGCCGACAGGCCCCCCTCTGCCCATCAACCCCCCATGCTTGCCTGCTTCCTGCCCACCTGCTCTGCTTACCGCTTCGAAATCCCACGTGATACGCGTTTGACAGACGGGTCCGAAACAGGCTAAGATGCGGCAGTCACATAGCCGGAGCTTTCAAAAGGGCCTAACTCACGAGATCCTTGCTTTTTGTGCAAGAATTTTGTGGGCCAGGTTGTCACCTTCTTGGTTCCGGCTTGTCCGGGTTAGGATAACGCATGGGCCGCGGCGCCTACGAACACAACTATACCCAACTCAATCTGCCCGAATTGACCGCTGAGACGGCCGACCCCGCGCCCGTGGCGTTGGCGGTCCCTGCCGATCTGACCGGGCAAGGCCCGGCGGCGGTGGACCTGTATTGTGCGGAAAACCGGGCGTTGTTGGCCGATCAAGCCGAAAGCTGGGCCGGCCGGTTTCAGCTCATCTACCTGGACCCGCCCTTCGAGAGCGGCACGTTGTACGTGCACCTGGATTGGCACGCCGTTCACTACGTCAAGGTCGAGCTGGATCGCCTCTTTGGTCGCGACCGTTTTCTCAACGAGATCATCTGGTGCTACCCCGGCCCGTCACCGATTCGCTCGGCCTTCAAACGCAAGCACGACACCATCCTGGCTTACACTCGATCCCGAGACTACTACTTCGACGCCGACGCGGTGCGGGTGCCCTATGATGAATCCACGGTGAAGACCTTCGCCGCCAGCGCAAAGGCCGGCTTCGACAAGGCGCCCGACCTGGCCCGCGGCAAGGCGCCGGAGGATTGGTGGTATTTCCCGGTGGTGGCTCGGATCCACTCAGAGCGGGTGGGCTACGAGACGCAGAAGCCGGAGGCTCTGCTGGAGCGGATCATCACGGCGTCCAGCCGGCCCGGTGACCTGGTGGGGGATTTCTTTGCTGGTTCGGGCACCGCCGGGGTGGTCGCGACGCGGCCAGGTCGGGATGCCATCTTGATCGACCGAAACCCGGTGGCCATCGAGAAAAGCCTGTTGCGTCTGGCGCGTTTGGACCCACAACCGACCGTGCGGCTGTGGCGCTATTTCATCGCCGAGGAACCGGAGATCTCTTGCTCTTAGCCCCCAACCTGGTGTATCATTGGGCCAGGGTCACGATCATCAACATGATCGCAAACTGCGACTGGCCAGAAGATCGGCCCGCAAGTCGTATCCTCTCAATAGTGTGGGGATCGCGGCCATGTGCCAGGCACGTTTCGGAAATGCCTGGCGCGTTTGCCCCGATCTATTGAGAAGATACATCTCTTGGTGTCTCGTATCCATCTATACTCAGGAGGTCCACCTTGCCTGCACTGCTCGAAGTGAAAAACTTGACCAAGATCTATGAAGACGGCACCCGGGCGCTGACCGACGTCAGTTTCAGCGTCCAAAAAGGAGAGTTTGTCGTGCTCCTCGGCTTGAGCGGTTCCGGGAAATCCACGCTGTTGCGCTGTATCAACCGCCTGGTCGAACCTACCGCCGGGGAGATCATCTTCGACGGCCGGAACACCACGACCGCGTCCTTCCAGGAGTTGTGCCAGATCCGCCGGGACATCGGCATGATCTTCCAGCAGTTCAACCTGGTGAAGCGCTCGTCAGTGCTACGCAACGTGCTCTCGGGCCGGTTGGGCTACGTGGATACGCTGCGCAGCACCCTTGGGCTGTGGTCGGCCGCAGACATGCGCCGCGCGCACGGGGCACTGAAGCGCGTCGGCATCCCGGAAAAAGCCTATAACCGGGCCGATGAACTGTCCGGGGGTCAGCAGCAGCGAGTCGGCATCGCCAGGGCGCTGATGCAAGGACCCAAGCTGGTGCTCGCCGACGAACCGGTGGCCAGCCTGGATCCGGTGCTTTCCCACTCGATCCTGCAATATCTGGAGGCGCTGAACAAAGAGGATGGGGTCGCGGTGATCTGCTCGCTGCACATCCCGACGCTGGCCCGGCGCTACGCCTCACGCATTCTGGCGCTGAACGCGGGGATCCTGATGTTCGACGGCACGCCCAAGCTGCTGGACAATGCCAAATTCAAGGAAATCTACGGCCAGGACGCCGAATCGGTGGAAGAGGAGGGCCGCGCATGACCACGCCTAAACCCGCATCAACGCAGGCGCCCATCCAACCGCCCCGCCAACTCGGCAAACGGCTGCTCAATCTCCTGATCATCGTTATCATCGTCGGCATGCATGTGTACGGCTGGCGGGTCACCGAGATCGATCTGGCGAAGCTGGCGCACCCCCCCATCAACCTGAAGACCATGGTATCCGACTTTTTGCACCCCGACCTCTTCTCCCGACAACAAAAAAGCGCGCGGGTCTACGTGCCGTTCATCGTGCCGTGTGACAGCGATCTCAAACCGCAAGGCTCTGTCGGCCATGGACTCACCTTAACCCCGACCTGCGGCCAGACAGGCGCCGAGGTCGCCATCGTGCTGGAGGACGCCCGCCCCAACACGGCCGGCCGGCTGAATTGGCGCTTCCCGCAAGGCAGCAGCACCCTGCTCCGCAAGTTCACCACCAATGAAACCGGCCGCTTCGAGGCCAGCGTGGCTGTCCCCCAGGCGCCACTGGGCCAAGAGAAGGGCCAACAAGGCGCCGAGGTGATCCTGGAGTGGGAAGAAGGGGCCATGCGCCTCAGCGAGACCGCGCGGGCCGTTGCGGATCGCATGTTGGAGACGATCTTCCTGGCGCTGATGGCGACCACCTTCGGCGTGCTGCTCGCCTTCCCGGTCAGCTTCATCGCGGCACGCAACATCATGACCACCAACCCGGTTGGCACGGCGATCTACTACATCACACGCTTGATCCTTAACCTCTTGCGCTCGGTCGAGACGCTGATCTGGGCGTTGATCTTCATTGTGTGGGTGGGCATCGGGCCGTTCGCCGGCGTGCTCGCGCTGATCCTGCATTCCGCGGCATCACTGGCCAAGCTCTACTCGGAGGCGGTCGAAGCGATCGATCCGGGCCCCGTGGAGGCTGTCCGCGCCACCGGTGCGGGCCGCTTCCAGACCGTGCTGTTCGCGGTGGTGCCCCAGGTCATCCCACAATTCATCGCATTCACAGTCTATCGCTGGGACATCAACGTGCGCATGAGCACCGTGATCGGCCTGGTGGGCGGCGGTGGCATCGGTTTCCTGCTCATCCAGTGGATCAACCTGCTCCAGTATCGGCAGGCTGCCACGGCCGTCTACGCCATCATGATCGTGGTGGCCTCGATGGACTACTTCAGCGGCTGGCTGCGCGAGAAGATCACGTAGGGGAGGCGGGGGGACAGGGGATAGGGTGACAAGGTGACAAGGTGACAGGGTGACAAGGTGACGCCGTCTACCAATCTATAGATGTTCAGATAATCTTCTGGACTCGAGGCTTTAGCCGGTTGCCCTCGTTGCCCAGAAAAACCGGCTGAAGCCTCTATTCCGAATTGCGAATCCCGAATCTTTATCTGACTTGCTATA
>MNXL01000291.1:1896-16319 GCA_001871755.1 Anaerolineae bacterium CG2_30_64_16 | reverse complement strand
CCAAACTCCAGATCGGCGCCGGTGCGCAGGTCCGCGAAGCGCATCGCCTCGGGCATGCGCAGGCCGCACCGGCCGCGGTCCCAGCCGAACTGGTTGACCAGCACGACCCGGATCGCCTGGCGTCCCCAGTGGAACGGCTCCAGCGCCTGGAAGAAGAAATCGGTCTCGGCCCCTTGCAGGTCGCCGTTGTCGTCCCGATGACCCATCGGCCAGCCGTATTCCGATTCCCAGCGCAGCACGTCCTCGCTTCGTTTGCCGGCTGGCGCCGCAGTGGAGACGACGAAGAGGATCGCCTTCTGGCCCTGGGCCGCCAGCGTCCATTCCAGGTGTTCCAGCACGCGCAGATCGCGCCAGAGCGCTTTGCTCGGCACCATGCGGGTGACGTGGGTGAAGATGTAGTCGGGCCGGTAGCCGGTCAGGTTCTGCGCGTACTGCAAGAGCAGCTCCCGGCTGGCCGTTTTCTCCTCCAGCGAGATCGGCGCGGCCGGCACGCCGTTGTACACCAGGTCGATGGGGGCGTCGCGGAACACGCCGCCCAGGAATCGCAGCTCGTCCACGACCAGATCGCCCACCGCGAAGATGCGGTCGCAAACCCCGGCGCGCTGGATCAGCGCGTGTTTGTAGAACCAGGATTGGTCGCCGAACACCTGATCGAGCGTGTTGCCGCGGGCGATGCCCAACCGCAGCGCATTGTAGAAACGGGTGTCGTGCCCGCCGTGCTCCTCCACCAGCAGCCGCGCGGTGGCCACCTCGTGCGCATAGAAGATCGTCTTGTAGCGCTTCGGGTCGCGGAGCAGCGCGCTGAACACGACCGGCAGCCCCAGCCATTCGTGGGCGATGACATAGCGATCGGCCGCCGGCGACATGCCCGCGGTCACCGCCTCGAGCGCGGCGAAAAGCGGCTCGCCCGCATTCAAGAAGAAGCTGAATTCCCAGTTGCCTTCGTGTTGGCTGCAAGGCAGGCCCCAGCGCTGCCAGAGATAGTACTTGTAGCCGTTGATCACCTCGCTGGCGATCCCGCCCGCGTCCACCAGGAGCAGTTCGTGCTCGGCCGAGCCAAACCGTCGCACGCCGTAGAGCAGCCGCACCCGCATCCCCTCTTCGATGGCGCGCAAGGCTCTGGACAGCGCGTCTGGCGCCTGGTTGATCCCGTGGATCGACGAGTAGATGATCCGCAGCCGGTTGGCCGGCGCGGTCAGCCGCTCCATCTCGACCGGGTTCCAGACGTTGATAGGGCCAACCAGGATGGTGCGGCCGACCGCGGCGTTATACGCGGCCGAGCCGAGCAGGCCGTCGAGCACCGCGCCGATGCCGCCGAGCTTCAGCCCGGCCTCGTGGGTGGCGTGGATGAGGAGGGCGATGTGGTTTGTGGGCATGTGACAACTCTGAAGATGTGCATGAGATGATTGGGCATATTCATTGGCTACTTTCTGAGTGCCAGTATAACCCAAGTTCAATTAAAGTCAATTCGTTTTACCCCCCCCACGACGGGCACGGTCGGAGACCGGCCCGAGCGCAGTCGTATCTTTTCAATTTACCCCCCCCACGACGGGGGCGGTGACCGGCCACAGTTGTCCCCAGGTTATTGAGAAGATGTCGGCTGCGGTGCGACTCGAGGCGGTGCGCGGCCATGCCCGGCGCATCTGCCCGACCACAGACGCGCTTTCGGCGCAGTGTTTGGCATGACGCCATAAGGATAGTGCAGTGTTTGGCATGACACCATAAGAAGAGTATAATCACATCATGTTACACCGTCACCTCACCCATCAGCAGTTCACCCTGGCCGCCATTGATGACGTGATCGCTCGCGGCAAACGGCAGGATTGGGCTGCGCTGCGCCGGGCGGTGCTTGTGGATCGAGCCATGCTGGAAAAAGTGCTGCGGGTGTGCCAGGCGCACGTCGCCGATCCCTATGCTCAGCGTTACCATTTCTGGAAACAGTATGCCGAACGATACCTTGCCTGATTGGGAGCAAGTGCTTGCCGCGGCCGTTCACCTTCAGCGCATCCTGCCGGGGGCGGTCCTCGTTGGTGGAAGCGCCTCGGCGGTATACGCGGCGCATCGCCTGTCCATCGACGCCGATCATGTCCTGACCGATCTCCGGCAGCGTTTTGACCAGGCGCTGGCTGAGCTGGAGGCAGTTGCCGGCTGGAAGACAGCCCGCGTCAAGCACCCTGTCCAGATTCTCGGTAGCCTGGACGGTATCGAAACCGGGGTGAGGCAACTGATGCGGGATGAACCACTGGAAACCATTCAGATCGAGTACCGGGGTGAAAAGCTCACTCTTCCAACCGAGGCCGAAATGTTGCGGATTAAGGGCGTGCTGATCCTGCGGCGGAATGCCACCCGCGACTATCTCGATTTTATCGCCCTGGCCGCTCACATGGGCGCTGAAAAGATGGTAGAGGCCCTGCGGCCTTTCGATCGTCTTTACCCGCAGCCCAACGAAGAGTCGGCTCTGCAGCAGTTGCAGATTCAGCTTGCCAATCCGTTGCCCTACGATCTTGAAGAGCTAAACCTGATCGAATACAAGAATCTGGACCCCCGTTGGCGTGATTGGCGGACTGTTCAAGCCGTGTGCGCCGACTGTGCTACCCTGATCTTCGATCATATTGTTGGCCTGGAGGATTGACTGGGCAGGACGCACTGTCCATGGCCAGCCGCAGCATCCCTGCTGCGTTTGTCGCTCACGCGCGGCATAGTCGGCAGCGCACCGCTGCGGTTACGATCGTCCACAGTCTCATGCCTGCAATCTTGGGAAAATTCCCTATCAGATAGATACCTTGCGAGAACCCAGAAAGGGGATCCACGCCCTCTGCGTGCAAAGGAGCGAACGATGAATGTGCTCGTGGCCGGCGGCGCCGGCTACATCGGCGGTATTGTGGCAGATCAACTGCTGCGGGCAGGCCATCAGGTCACGGTGTTCGATAGTCTGATCAAGGGATATCGGGCCGCGGCGCCTGTTGGCGCGGCGTTCGTCCAGGGGACGCTCCATGACCGGGCCGCGCTCGATGCGGTCCTCGGCCGGGCCGCGTTCGACGCGGTGATGCACTTTGCCGCGTTCATCGAGGCCGGTGAGTCGATGGTCGATCCGGGTCGCTACTTCTACAACAACGTGGCGGGCAGCATCAACCTGATCGAGGCCGCGAGCGCGGCCGGCGTCGGCCGTTTCGTGTTTTCTTCTACCGCGGCGGTGTACGCCAGCAATGACAGGCCGTTGCGCGAGACCGACACGTTGGCTCCGGTCAATGCCTACGGCGCGACCAAGCTGATGGTCGAGCAGATCCTGGGGTGGTACGGGCAGATCAAGGGATTGCGCTTCGCCGCCCTGCGCTATTTCAACGCGTGCGGCGCGACGGCGGCGCGCGGGGAAGCACATCGCCCAGAGACCCACCTGATCCCGCTGGTCTTGCAGGTGGTTTTGGGCCAACGCGGGCAGATCAGCATCTACGGCGCCGACTATCCCACCCCGGACGGCACCTGCATCCGGGACTACATCCACGTGGTGGACCTGGCCCAGGCGCACCTGCTGGCGCTGGACGCGCTGGCCGAGCATGAGCGGATCGTGTGCAACCTGGGCAATGGCGCAGGCTACTCGGTGCGCCAGGTGATCGACGCGGCCCGCCAGGTCACCGGTCACCCGATCCCGGCGGTGGAAGCCCCGCGCCGGCCCGGCGACGCAGCCATCCTGGTGGCCGACGCGAGCAAGGCGCGGGCGCTGCTTGGCTGGCAACCGGCCATCCCCGATCTCCACGACATCATCGCGGATGCGTGGGCGTGGCATCGCAGCCACCCGCATGGGTATCAGTGAGGTATAATGACCGCGCTTGAAAACTCCGAGCCCGTCATTCCCGCGCCAGCGCGTGCGCGGGTGTGACTGAGCGAAGCATGTCCTGAGCAACGTCGAAGGGCCGAAAACTGACGTGTGTTCAGTGTTCATGTTTGGAATTGCCCCCGGCGAACCGGCGTTGTCGGTCGGTTGACAAGGCATCCGCCTTTGGTTATACTGGGTCTGTCTAGCATTGCCCTGTCGCCGCGTTTAGCCGTCAATACTCAGCATCCGACGTTTGGTATCGAGCTGCCAGTATCCAATACCCAATACCCAATACCCAATACCCAATACATACCCAATACCCAACACCCAACCATGAACGCGTTGATTCACGAAGCCTATGACCGGGCCCTGGATGTGTTGCGGCGGTGCGTCACCCCGTTTGGCTTTCGAGCTTCGGGCGTGGCGCCGGGCTATCCGCAGATCTGGGCCAGGGACAGCATGATCATCAGCCTGGGCGCCGCGCTTACAGGCGAAAGTGAGCTGCTGGCGGCTTTCCGGGCGTCGCTGGATACACTCGGCTCGCACCAATCGGTGTTGGGGTTGATTCCCCTCAACGTGCACCCGGAAACGGGCGAGGTGTCCACTGAGAACGCCGGCGCGGTGGACGCCAATCTCTGGTATGTCTTGGGGCACTATTATCATTTCCTCCGCACCGGTGATCGCGACTACGTGATCGCCAACTGGCCGAAGATCGAGGCCGCCATCCTCTGGTTGCGCTATCAGGATATGAACGAGTGCGGCTTGCTGGAGGTGCCCGAGGCCGGCGATTGGATGGACTTGCTGGCCGTGCGCTACAACGTGCTGTACGACAACGTGCTCTACGGCGCGGCGTTGCGGGCGGCGACCCGGATGGCCGAAGCGTGTTACTGCGATATCGGTCACTACCCCTGCATGGCGGCCGACGTGTTCGAGCGTCTCAACCTGCTGCTCTGGGTGGATCGCTGCTGGATCCCGGCCCATTTCGCCGAGCATCTGGAGCGCTTGAAGCGGATGCGGCTGGAATGGTACATGCTCTATCACAACGTGGGCACCATTTCCAGCCGGCCGTTCTACCTGCCCTACGTGGCGTTTCGCGAGTATGGCGACTACTGCGACACGCTGGGCAACCTGCTGGCCGTGCTCTGTGGCCTGGCGGACGAGCATCGGGCCGATCATATCTTGCGCTATCTGTACCAGGTGGGCGCTGCGCAACCGTATCCCACCAAGGCGATCTATCCGCCGATCTTCCCTGGCAACCCGGATTGGCGGGAATACTATCGCAGTCGCAACCTGAACCTGCCCCACCAATACCACAACGGCGGCATCTGGCCCTTCATCGGTGGTTTCCACATCGCGGCGTTGGTCAAGATGGGCTGGATGCAGGAAGCGGAGAATCTGTTGGGGGACCTGGCAGCCGCCAACCAACTGGGCGTGCGGGAGCCGTGGGAGTTCAACGAATGGCTGCACGGCGAGACGGGGCATCCGATGGGCTATCCCTACCAGGCCTGGTCGGCCGGGATGTACGTGTACGCCTATCATGTAGTGACCACGGGCGCGGTGCCGTTGTTCGACGCGCTGGGCTTACCGAAGGGAGGTGAGAATGGGGGTCAGGAGGCAGGAGTCAGGGGACAGGAGGCAGGAATCAGGGGTCAGGAGGCAGTAACCGGTAACCGGTAGGGGAGAGGACGGTGTCACTCGATACTCGATACTCGTCACTCGTTACTCGTCGTTCGTTGCTCGACTCGCTTGCAACTATGTGATCTAAATGTGATCCAGAAGGAGGAGCGCCATGTCTAGCCGTTTTTGGTTTGTGCTCAGTTTGCTCGTGGTGACAGCCATGCTCGTGACGGCCTGTGTGCCGGTCACGGCGCCGCCGGCTCAGGCGCCGGCGACAGAAGCGCCGGCCGCGCCGGCTCCCGTGACCGTGCGGTGGGCTTTCTGGGGCAGCCCCGAGGAGGCGGTCAGCCATCAAATGGTGGCCGACGCCTTCATGAAGGAGCATCCAGAGATCAAGATCGAAACCTGGAATCAGCCCTGGGACGACTATTTCACCAAGATTCAGGCGCTGTGGGCCAGCGGTGACCCGCAGACCGTCCCTGACATCGCCTTCCTGTGGCCGACCCCCAAGTATGCGGCCGAAGGCGTGCTGGAGAACCTGGATCCGTACATCCAGAAATCCGTGTACGACCTCAACGACTACTGGCCGGGGTTGTTGGAGTCGGCCAAGTACAACGGCAGCGTGTACGGCTTCCCGCGCGACATCGAGGTGAACGTCCTGTACTACAACAAGGCGCTCTTCGACGCGGCGGGGGTCAAGTACCCGGATGAGAACTGGACCTGGGATGACCTGCAGGCGGCTGCCGAGAAGCTCACGGTAAAGGACACCAGCGGCAAGGTCACGCAGTACGCGCTGGGGATGGAGAACAGTTGGAAATATGACAAATGGGTCAATCAGAACGGCGGTGCGATCCTCGACGACCTGCGCAATCCTTCGAAGTGCATGTTGACCGATCCCAAGTCGGTGGAGGCGGTCGCGTTCTTCGCCGGGTTGATCAACCATGGCTACGCGATGCGCGATGCCGATCTCAACCAGGCCGGCGGTGATGCCGGCGCCTTCCAGAGCGGCCTGGCGGCTATGATCATCCAGAACACCAGCCGCGTCTCGGCGTTCAACAAGGCCAACATGAACTATGATGTGTCGGTCGTGCCGATCCCGCAGGGTGGGACGCGCTGGAACGCGGCCGGCGGCGCGGCGTGGGTGATGAGCGCCAAGAGTGGGAATAAGGACGCGGCCTGGACCTTCCTGCAGTGGCTGCAAAGCACGAACGGCGGCGAGAAACTGTACACCGAGCGCGGCGAGATCTTCCCCGCGCTGCAGTCCACGGCCAACTCCTCGGCCTTCATGACGGACCAGCCCCCGGCCAACAAGCAGGCGATCATCGCTGAGGCCAAGGCGTCCGGGGTCGGCGGCTTCGGCTACTTCCCCGAATGGGACGAGTTGCAAGGGTCGGTCATCAACCCGGCTCTGGATCAGATCTGGGCCGGCGAAGTGGCCCCCGAACAAGGCCTGACCGCCCTCTGCCAACAGGTGGATCAGTTCTTGAAGGACAAGGGGTTCCCGAAGTAGTGACGGCGCGCGGGAACTGGTAAACTGGTAGATTGGTAGACTGGCAAGTCAGAGGACAAAAAGGGCGAATATCTGTTCTGCCTGTGGCCTTCCAGCTACCAATCTACCAATCTACCAATCTATCAATCTACCAATCTACCAATCTACCAATCTACCAATCTACCAATCATTCAATGCCTTTGTCCTTCACCGCCCAGCGCGCATCTCGACCAGGCCGCAACCCTTTCCGCTGGCGTCCCGACCAGCAGTGGGAGGCGTATCTGTTTGTCTTGCCGAGCCTGTTGGGTTTTCTGGTGTTTGTCTTCCTGGCGGTTGGCGCGTCGTTGGGCATTAGTTTCCTGGACTGGGGCTTGACAGGGCCGCGGGGATTCGTGGGGTTCGGCAACTACCAGGAGTTGCTGCGCGATCCGGTGTTCTGGCGGGTGGCCGGCAACACGGCCTTTTACATCGTGACCATCGTGCCGATGCAACTTGCCCTGGGCTTACTGATGGCCGTCGCGCTGAATCAGGCGATCCGGGGCGTCGAGGCGTTCCGCCTGATCTACTTCTTGCCCGTCGTCACCACCATCGTGGCCGGTGCGATCGTATTCCGGCTTCTGCTGGCCCGGAACGGCCCGTTGGCCGACGTGATGCGCGGTTTGGGCAACCTGTTGGGGCAGCCGCTGAGTCTGCCCGATTTCCTCGGCAGCGGCCGGTATTCCAAATGGTCGGTGGTGATCCTGACCCTCTGGAAGAACACGGGCTTCACCATGGTGATCTACCTGGCTGCGCTGCAAGGCGTGCCCCAGGAGCTGTACGACGCCGCGCACGTGGATGGGGCCAGCGCGTGGCAGCGTTTCCGCGCGGTCACCGTGCCGCTGATCAGCCCGACGACCTTTTTCCTGTTTATCCTGCAGACGATCGGCGCGTTTCAGCTCTTCACTGAGCCGTTCGTGATGACGCGCGGCGGGCCGGCGCAGTCGTCTATGCCGGTGGTCCAGTACATCTACGACAACGCGTTCCGCTACACGCGCATGGACAAGGCGTCGGCCATGGCCTGGTTCCTCTTCCTCTTCATCTTCGGATTCACGCTGGTGCAGAACATCATGCAGCGGCGTTGGGTGCACTATGAGACAGAGTGAGTGTGGAGCGTGGAGCGGGGAACGTGAAGCGCGCGTGCCTCTGACTCGTCAAGGCGCCTTGTATGCGGCCTTGATCGGTGGCAGCGTCGTTATGCTGGCGCCGTTCCTCGTGATGCTCGTGGTGTCGCTGTGGCCCAACGAGGCATTTCTCTCCCGGCGCTTCCCGCTTGACCAGATCACGCTGCGCAACTACGTGGAAACGTTTCGCGTGATCCCGTTCGGCCGCTACATCTTCAACAGCACCATTGTGACCGTCACAGTCACGGCCTTGCAGATCTTGATCTCATCGCTGGCTGCTTTTGCCTTTGCACGGTTGCGGTTCCGGGGCCGCGAGCCGCTTTTCCTGCTCTACCTGGCCACCCTCATGATCCCGGCCCAGGTGACGTTGATCCCAAATTTCCTCATCATCAGAAGCCTGGGCTGGTATGATACGTACATGGCGCTGATTGTCCCGGCGCTCTTCGGTGCGCTGAGCACCTTTCTGCTGCGCCAGTACTACCGCGGCATCCCGTTGGAGATGGACGAGGCCGCGCGCATGGACGGCGCCGGCAGCCTGCGCATCTGGTGGCAGGTGATCGTGCCGCTGAGCTGGCCGGTGATGGTGGCGCTGGCCGTCTTCACCTTTCAGGCCACCTGGAACGACTTCCTCTGGCCGCTGGTCGTGACCGGCAGCGATCAAATGCGGACGATTCCCATCGGTCTCTCCTACTTCGTGGGACAGTACGGCACCGCGTGGAACCTGCTGATGGCCGGCTCGATGATCGCCCTGTTGCCGGTGCTGGTCATCTACCTGCTGGCCCAGAAGACGTTCATCCAGGGCATTACGCTGACGGGGATGGGGGGGAGGTAGGGGGCGTAAAGCGTAAAACGTGAAACGTAAAACGAAAAACGTAAAGCTGGGGAAGGCGGGGCGGATGATCAGTCTGGAAACGGCGCGCAAGTTGAGGGATGCTGGCCTGGCGTGGCAACCGGCGCAAGGGGACCGTTTTGCGATTCCTGACCGGGGCCTGGATGATCACACGTTTGTCATCAACGACATGGCGGCGATCATCGAGGTGTTGGGCGGGGCGCCCGCGGTGACTTTTCACGGGACGCCCGAGTGGGCGCTGGACTACCTGTATTTGGGCGAGACGATCTGGCTGCCCGATGAGGGGCAGTTGCGCACGCTGCTGCAAGATGCGTTGGCCGCGCATGGCGCCACCGTGTACGATCTGCTCTACATCGACGGGACCTACACCTGCCGGTTCGAGTTCGACGAGCAGGCTCTGGCGTTTCACGCGCCGAGCGCGTCCGAGGCGTACGCCGAGGCGTTGTTGCACGTTTTTGCACAGGGCATCACGCTGATGGGGATAAAGGGACGGTAGGGGTGGCGCAAAACGTGAAACGTAAAGCTGGGGAAGGCGGGGCGGACGGACGTGTCAGTTTACTCCTGAGGTGGGTGCCAACCAGCAAGAATCCAACGACGACGCGCTCGGACCAGCATCGGGCGATTGAGCTGCAAAGTCGCCACCGTTGCCCGACCGGTGGGGGTAAGTCCGACAATGTACGTCTTGTCAGCGCTCCACGTGAAATGTGTATACCACTCTTGCGCGCGGGGATGAAATAGCGGGACCATCTCGAGGGTTTCCGGGTCCCTGGCGTGAGTCTGAACGCCTTTGAACTCGTTGCATGGCCGGCAGGCCAACCACAAGTTGTCGCGGACTGTCAGACCACCAGCGGCGATCGGAACAAGGTGGTCGACGCTTAGCGGAATGCCGGTTAGTACTTCGTCTGAAAGGCAGTACCCGCAGCGGTGGCCGGCGTCTTCAGTGATCTGGCGGCGCAAATCGGGCGAAATCCATGTTTGCGTCATCGCGTCTGTGCGTGGAGTGCTTCGAGGGAGGGCAGCTTACGTCCGCGACTCTGGAGCAATGCATATGCATGGGCTTTGCGCAGCATCAGCGCGTCGGCCTCTTCGCGCAGGCGGTCCAGCCATTCTTGACCTTCAGGGGTGAGAGCATCGGCATGTAGCCGCTCCAAAAGCACGTCATAGAGCGCTACCTTGTCGGGGTTCACGGTGCTCTCAGCAATTTGCCACAGGCTCTCGTCAGACAGACGTTTCATGGCGTTCAGCTCAGCCCGCATGGCGGGGGACAGGTCATCCTCTACCGGTGGCGGCAGATTGCGCGCCAGGGTCTGGGTTGCAACCTCTTCTAACGAGCGTGCTGCCGCCCGCGCCTGTGCCTCTAACTGCTTGTAAAGCGTTTCTGGCACGTTCAGGGTAATCGTTTGGACCGTCATCGGGGGCTCCTGCTTGCCTGGATTCTCACCACCTGAAGTATACTGCTGAATCAGGGGAAAACCAAATCGTCGTGCGGCCGTGAATCCTGGATTGCTCCTGCCTCGAAAATGAGCGCTCTGGCTGGTCTGTGACCGTGCCAGTTCCATTTCGTTATTCAGGGTGCTCCAACCAGGCATGGTTACTGCTTCCGAAGCTACGTGGGACGTCGGAGTGCTGTTTCACGCCTTGTTCCCATCGTCTCGTTACTTTGGGGTTCGCCGTTTTACCTCTTCCCACTCTTCCGGTGTGTTCACGTTGAGGAAGGAGAGAAAATCGGGGTCGAGGGACGCGATTTCCTCCGGCGGGACAAACCGCGTCTTGACATCGGGCAAGAAGCTGACCATCCGGCGGTGGCCGGCCGCCAGATGTGCGCTGATCGCGGGCAGGCAACTACGTCGATAGCACGCGTGGAGCGGTTCAGGGACCGGTACGCGCGTCTGGGGGTGCGGGACCTGCGGGACGACGGCGTCAAAGCCAGGGGCCAGGCTGGCCAGGTATCCGAGCAGGTCAGGGTTGACAAGCGGCATGTCCACGGCCAGGAGCAAGACCAGGTCGTGGGCCGCGGCGTCGAGCCCGGCGTGCAACCCAGCCACCGGCCCAGCGCCTGGGAACTGATCGGGGACGAGTCGCACCGGTATCGGCAGGGTTTCTAGTAACGTCCCAAAGTCCTCCGGCGTGTTCGTACTGATGATCAACTCCTGGACGATGGGCAGCACGTGGCGGGCCAGGTGCAGCACCAATGGCTGTCCCTCAAAGATCAGCCAGGTCTTGTCCCGCCCCATGCGAGTGCTTCGACCAGCGGTCAGGATCACCGCGGTGAGAGGGTGTGTGCTCATGGACATGGCTCTTGTGGCGTGACGGTGGGTGGTGCGAAGAAGCCCACACCCGGGACGGGGTGTGGGCTTCTTCGCGGCTTGCGGTCCGAGCGAGACAGCTTACGCGCTGTGCTTTTCGAGATAGTCAACCGCCGCGCCGACGGTCGTGATCGTCTGCGCATCGGCATCGGAGATGGTACCGCCGAACTCCTCTTCGAAGGCCATGATCAGCTCGACCAGATCGAGCGAGTCGGCCTTGAGGTCCTCACGAAAACCGGCCTCCGGCACGATCTGGACGGGGTCGACGTTGAGTTTATCGATGATGATTTCTTTAACCTTGGCGAAAATCTCCTGGTTCATTCGGTTTTCTCCTTCTAAAGAATGGTGTGCTCAGGCCGGCACGCGGCCCATAAGACGGATGCGTTTGCGGTCCATCCGAAGGCTGCCGAATTCGGCATCGCCTGCCCGGTCGCGGCATGGTTCGGAAGGCTGCTCGACGGATCGATGACGGCCGGCATTGTATCAGGCCTTGAACTGAGTGTCAAAAGCCGCGACAAACGCACCCGATGGAACGCTTTGACAACCGGTGTGATGGCTGGTAAGATGCCCACGGGCTTGTTGACCTATATGAAGAAAACACGGGCCGGATTGGAAAGTTGCGCACAGTTTCCGGCCCGTTTGGAGGCGGCTCCATGACCCACGACCATCGCAAGGCAGACCACATTCGCATCAATCTGGACGAGGACGTGCAGTTTCCGCGGCTGACCAACGGATTCGAGCGCTATCGGCTGCTCCACCAGGCGTTGCCCGAATTGGATCTCGGCAAGATCGACACCAGCGCGAGCTTGTTCGGCAAGCGGCTCCAGGTCCCGCTGCTGATCTCATCGATGACGGGCGGGACCGCGGCCGCGGGCGCGATCAACCGCCATCTGGCCCAGGCCGCGCAGACCCGCGGGATCGCGATGGGGCTGGGGTCTCAGCGGGCCGGGCTGGAGCAGGAAGAGACGGCCGACACATTTCGCGTGCGCGCTGTGGCCCCGGACGTCTTGCTGTTCGCCAATCTGGGCGCGGTGCAGCTCAACTACGGCTATACGGTGGATCACTGCCGGCGGGCCATCGAGATGATCGAGGCGAATGCGCTGATCCTCCACCTGAACCCTCTGCAAGAGGCGTTGCAAGCGGGCGGTGACTGGAACTGGACGGGGTTGCTGGGCAGGATCGAGATCGTGTGTCGCGAGGTGGGTGTGCCGGTGGTCGCCAAGGAGGTCGGCTGGGGCATCTCGGAGCGCGTGGCGCGGCAACTGGCCGGCGCCGGGGTTGCGGCGCTCGACGTGGCCGGCGCTGGTGGCGCCTCGTGGAGCCAGGTGGAAAGCCACCGCGCGCCGACCGAGGCGCTTCGCCGGTTAGCCCGGGCGTTCGCCGATTGGGGCATCCCCACGGCCGAGGCGCTGGAGCAGGCCCGCCGCGCCGCGCCGGGCCTGCCGCTGATCGCCAGCGGCGGCGTGCGCACCGGCATCGAGGTCGCCAAGGCGTTGGCGTTGGGCGCGACCGCGGTTGGCGTGGCTTCTCCCCTGCTCAAGGCTGCCACGCTCTCGGTCGAGGCGGTGCTTGCGGAGATCGACCACCTCACCGCGGAGCTGCGCATCGCCATGTTCTGCGCTGGCGCTGGGGATGTCACCGCTCTGCGTGAGCCGGGGCGGATTGTGGCGGTGACACGGTGACAAGGTGACAAGGTGACACGGTGACATGGTGACACGGTGACAGGGTGACAGGGTCAACTCAATCTACCAATCTCCCAATCTACCAATCTCCCAATTTACCAATCTACCAATCTATCAATTTACCAACCTACCAATCTACCGAGGTATTGAACTTGAACCTTTCAGACGTGTACACCACCTATCTGCCCTGGATCGAGGCCGAGTTGCGGGCCATTCTGGCGTGTCCCCATCCAGACGTCTCTCGTCACTACGGCATGATGGGCTACCACATGGGGTGGTTGGACGCCGATTTGCAGCCGGCCCAGGCGCCGGCCGGGAAGATGATCCGGCCGCTATTGTGCCTGCTGGCCTGCGCCGCGGCCGGCGGTGATTCGTGGCAAGCCGTGCCTGCGGCAGCCGGCCTCGAGCTGCTGCATAACTTCTCGCTGGTCCACGACGATATCGAGGACAAGGGCGCCACCCGCCGCCAGCGTCCTACGGTGTGGGTGCTTTTCGGGAAGCCGCAAGCGTGCAACGCGGGGGATGGGATGTTCAGCCTGGCGCATCTGGCCTTTCACCGGCTGGCCGCGCGCGGCGTTCCCGCGCCGGTGATCCTCGATGTGCTACGGGTCTTCGATGAGATGTGCGTGGCGCTGACGGAAGGCCAGTTCCTCGACATGGCCTTCGAGAACCGCCAGCAGGTGACGCTTGACGAATATCTGGCGATGATCCGTGGCAAGACCGGTGCGTTGTTGGCCGCCGCGCCGCAGATCGGCGCGCTGATCGCTGGCGCGCCACCCGCGGCCGTGGACGCCTATCGGCGCTACGGCGCGGCGTTGGGGCTGGCGTTCCAACTCCAGGATGACGTTCTGGGCATCTGGGGCGACGAGGCCGTGACCGGCAAGTCCGCGGCCGGCGACATCCTGAGCAAGAAGAAGACGTTGCCGGTGCTCTACGCGCTGGCGCATCCCGCCGTGGCCGCGGAGCTGACCGCGCGCTACGCGGGACCCGCTTTCACGCTGGGCGACGTCCCCCACATACTCGCCCTGCTGGACGCGGCCGGCGCTCGGGCCTACGCCGAGACGCGGGTGCAGGACGCCATCGCTGAGGCACGGCAGGCGATGCAGGCCGCCGAACCGGCCACCGAACCGTCAGCGCGAGCAGTCCTGGACGAGTTGCTGGACGCATTGGTAGGGCGCGAGCGCTGAGGCCCGTAGGGCCTTACACTTCGTAGCCCGATCCGTTTACGATCGGGCGGGCGCCTCGTACATCCCCTCCCCACTCCTTCCCCCGGATAGTTCCCTACAGATTCCGCCACCTTTCTGCCGTACACTCCGCGATATAGAGTGCAAGTATGGATTATGTATTGAGCAAACAGAAAGGCGGGTGTGGCTGATGGCATCGGTAGGAATCAAACCCTCTGAGATCACCCCTGAACATCTCTATCTCTCCCGGCGCAGCTTCTTGAAAGGGCTGGGAGGGGCGGCCGCTGGCTCGTTGCTGCTCAGCGCTTGCGCGTCGCGGGC
>MNXL01000291.1:0-1878 GCA_001871755.1 Anaerolineae bacterium CG2_30_64_16 | reverse complement strand
GACCGCCTCCCCGACCTCAGGGATCGCGGCCGTGACCGGCAAGAGCACCGACGAGCTGGGCGATCCGTTGACGACCTTCGACGCGGTCACCGGGTACAACAACTTCTACGAGTTTTCCACCGGAAAAGAGGCCGTGGCAGCCCTGGCGAAGAACTTTAAGGTCACGCCCTGGACGGTGTCCGTGGGTGGGCTGGTGAACAAGCCCAAAACCTACGGCGTGGAGGATCTGCTGGCGAAGTTCGGCCAGGAGGAGCGGATCTATCGCCTGCGTTGCGTGGAGGCGTGGTCGATGGTGATCCCGTGGCTGGGGTTCCGCCTGGCCGATCTGTTGCGCGAGGTGGAACCCACCTCCGCAGCCAAATACGTGCGGTTCGAGACCCTCAACGATCCCGAGCAGATGCCAGGCCAGCGCAACGCGTGGTATCAGTGGCCCTATATCGAGGGACTGCGGCTGGATGAGGCGATGCACGACCTGACGCTCCTGTCGACCGGCCTTTATGGCAAGGCGTTGCTCCCGCAGAACGGCGCGCCGCTCCGGCTGGTGGCGCCGTGGAAGTACGGCTTCAAGAGCATCAAGTCAATCGTCAAGATCGACCTGGTCGCCGAGATGCCGGTCTCGCTGTGGATGGCGGCCGCGCCGGACGAGTACGGCTTCTACGCCAACGTCAACCCGGCAGTGGCCCACCCGCGCTGGTCGCAGGCCACCGAACGCCGGATCGGCGAGCTGAGCCGCCGCGCGACGTTGCCCTTCAACGGGTATGCCGAGGAAGTGGCGCACCTGTACGCCGGCATGGATCTGAAGGCGAACTTCTGATGGCTTGGGTGGAGCGCACTGCCAGGGGTGAGATTGCGGCCGGGGCCGGGGCGGGGGTCGGCAAGCGGCGGCGGGTCAGGCCTGTGGCTCTATTTCAGATCGCGGTGCATCTCGCCGCGCTCGCGCCGCTGGCACTGTTGATCTGGGACGCGCTCCACGCCAACCTGACGGCCAACCCGATTCAGGCGCTCGAACAGCGGACCGGCAAGATCGCGCTGGCGCTCCTGGTGGTATCGCTGGCCTGCACCCCGGCAAACACTCTCTTGCGATTCCGGCCGGCCGTGCGGTGGCGGCGGCCGTTGGGGCTGTACGCGTTCCTGTATGCCGCGCTCCACTTCCTGATCTTCATCGGCCTGGACTACGGGCTCGATCTCCGCCGGCTGCGCGAGGCGATCTTCGAGAAACGCTACGCGTTGGTCGGGTTTGCCGCGTTCCTGATCCTGCTTCCCCTGGCGGTCACCTCGACCAAAGCTATGATGCGGCGGATGGGCAGGCGCTGGACCCGGCTGCATCGCCTGGTCTACATCGCGGCGCCTCTGGTGGTCCTCCACTACGCGTGGTCGGTCAAGTCCGACATCCGCGTGCCGTTGCTGTATGGCGCGATCATCCTGCTCCTGCTCGCGCTGCGCACGCGGCCGGTGAGGCGCGGGATTTCGAGACTCAGTAGATCCAGTTTTCTAGACCCGAAGGGTTTTTGGGAAGACATGTCGCCGTGAAATGCCCTCGATACCCAATCCCCAATCCCAATCCCAATCCCAATCCGCAATCCGCAATCATCTCCTCCCCGTCCACGCCTGCCAAACTCGCTGGTCCGTGACCGGGAAGGGATAGGCGGTCAGCTCTGCGGGGGTGACCCAGCGCACGTCGGCGCAGGTGAGCGGCTGCGGCTCCGGCTGCGGCTCCGGCTGCGGCTCCGGCTGCGGTAGAGGCCGTGGCCGGCTGTCGTTGGCGATCAACCGGCAGGCGTAGGCGTGTAGCGTGATGCGGAAGTGGGTGTACGCGTGTTTGATCTGAGCCACGGGCTCGCCGATCGCGACATCGATCCCCACCTGTGCGCGCACGGC
>MNXL01000363.1 GCA_001871755.1 Anaerolineae bacterium CG2_30_64_16 | reverse complement strand
GGACGGCCTGGTAGATCTCCCATTCGAGGCGGCTCCTTATGTTCCAACTCACCGGCATGATGTCGGCTCTACTGACCCCCTTTGACGCGGAGGGGAACGTCAACTTCACCGTCCTGTCCGATCTGCTGGAGTGGCAACTGGCGCGCGGCCTTACGGGCTTCTACATCCTCGGCTCCACCGGGGAAGGCCTGCTGATGTCGGAGGCCGAGCGCTGCACCGTTGCGGAGGCCGTTGTCCGGCAGGTCAAGGGCCGTGTGCCGGTGGTGGTGCATGTGGGCGCGCTGACCACGCGGGTGGCATGTACCCTGGCCGCGCACGCGGCGGAGATCGGCGCCGACGCGACGAGTTCCATCCCGCCTTTCTACTACAATGTCGGCCCCGAGGGGGTGAAACAGTACTACATCCAGGTCGCCGCGGCATCCGGCCTCCCCTTCTACATCTACAACATCCCCGGCGCCACCGGGGTGACCGTAGCCGTGGACATCGTGCGGGAGCTGATCAGCGCCGTACCCAACCTGCGCGGCATGAAGTACACGGCGTACGACATGTACAGCATGCGAAAGATCGTCGAGCTGGACGAAGGGCGCTTCAACGTCCTCTCCGGCGCGGACGAGGTCATGTTGGCCGCGCAGGCGATGGGGGCAGATGGGGCCATCGGCACGACGGAGAATTTCCTGCCGCGGGTGTTCGTGGACGCCTACACGGCGTTTCGGGCCGGCGACGTAAAGGCCGCGGAGGGGCTGCAGGCCAAGATCAACTGGACCGTGAGCACCTTCCTGTCGTTCCCCTCCCTGGCGGCCGTCAAGGAGATCATGCGGCTCCTGGGCTTCGACCTTGGCAACCCGCGGCCGCCGCTCTTGTCGCTGACCGATGCCCAGCGCGGCCGGCTGCGCGAGATGTTGGAGGAGATCGGATTCTTCAAATGGGCGGGCTGACGGGCCTCACGCCCGACGGCCTATGTCTGGTACCTCTGGACGCAGGTACGGCAAGGGTTCGTAGTAACGACTTTAGTCGTTGTCGGCGCTACGGAACGACTGAAGTCGTTACTACGAACCGTGAGGATACTTCGGCCCACCTGTACTAGTGGATCGTTTGACATGAGTATAGCCATTATTCACGCTCAAACAATGGCTACGAGCATATTGAACGACCCACTAGTACACCTGGAAGGAGGACCCATGTCAGAAATCGCTGTTCTTGGGACGGGTTTGATCTATCGAAACCCAAAGCCGCATGTCCGCGCCGTCCATGCCTACTTCCCGTCTGTCGTGCAGTTGGCAAACGGCGAGCTGCTCTGTTCGCTGGTTCTGGGTGAGGCGTTCGAGTCGGCAAACTGCCATACCTGCCTGGCCCGATCCGCGGACGGGGGGCAGACGTGGCGCCTCCAGGGGCCCATCTACCCCGGCACGATAGATCGGCTCACCTCGGACGCGGTTCGCCTGACGGCGCTGCCCGACGGCGCGCCGTGGGCCGACGGCGCCGTGGCGTTCATGGTGCGCGCCGATCGCACCGCCCATCCCGAAGAGGGCCTGGCCAACCCAGAGAATCTGGGCTTCGTGCCCACCGAGACCCTGCTCCTCTGGTCGGCGGATGGAGGCCACACGTGGGGCCCACCTGAGCCACTGACCGCGCCGCTGGTAGGCCCGTCCTTCGAGCTGTGCTGCCCGATTGTCCCCCTGCGCGATGGCCGCTGGTTCCTGCCCACCTCCACCTGGCGGGGGTGGGATGGCGACTGTCCCAACGGCATGAGGATGGTGGCATTCATCTCGCGCGACCGCGGGCGGAGCTGGCCCGAATACCGGGACGTGATGCGGGACCCGCAAGAACGGGTCATCTACTGGGAATCCAAGATCGCCGAGCTGCCCGATGGACGGCTGTTGGCGGTGGCATGGGCCTACGACCAGGTCGCCGGGACCGATCTGCCGAACCAATACGCCGTCAGCGCGGATGGCGGCAATACCTGGTCGGCCCCCCGGTCAACCGACCTGCACGGACAGACGCTGACCCCGCAAGTCCTAGACGATGGCCGCGTGCTCTGCATCTACCGCCGCATGGATCGCGCTGGTTTGTGGGCCAACCTGTCGCATTTGGAGGGAGATCGTTGGGTCAACGACGACGAGGCTGCTATCTGGGGCGCGGCAGTCCAGGGCCTGACCGGCGACTCCAGCAACATGGTGCAGAACTTCCAGGTGCTGCGCTTCGGCGCGCCCTGTGTGACTCGCCTCAATGACGGCGCCCTCTTCGCGGCCTTCTGGTGCTACGAGGACTGCGTGTCCGTCATCCGGTGGTACAAGCTGTCGGTCGGCTGAAGGAACGGTAGCCCTGGAGCCGGGGAGGGCATTGTCCAGAGGAGTCCCTGCAATGAGATACGTTGAAACCTTCGACGACGGCCCGGGGGGGTGGTACGGCTGGATCAGCAACGCGACCGGCCCCAAACCGCTGGAGATCCGGGACGGCGGCGCGATCAGCCGCAGCCCGTGGTGGATCGACTACAACCACGCCCCGCCCGGCGCGGGGTACCTGCACCTGCTGTACATGCTGAATACCCGCGGCCGGCCCGGCGAGCACCAGCGCGAGGTGGAAGGGGAGAACCGTTTCGCCCGGGGCGGCTACCCCACCGACTTCACCCATGCCCGCATCACGCTGCGCCTCCGGGGCGAGGTGGAGGCGAAGGGCGCGCGGCTCCTGCTGCTGTGCCAGGCGGTGCAGGGCGGGCTCTGCTCCGGCTGGCTGCTCACCGGGCAGCCCTTCCGCGTCACGCCCGACTGGAGCGAGCAGACCGTCACCGCCGTTCCCGATCCGGCGCAGTGGACCTGCCTGGGCGCACGGCACGACCGGACCGACTTCTACGGCGAAATCCCGCTGCCGGTGGTGCTGCGCGACGTGAACACCGACATCCTGCGGGTGCTGCATCCGCTCGACATTGCGCCGATGGGTCCGCTTGCGGGTAATCCGCACCGGCTGCGCCCGGAGAGGGACTATCCGGTCTGGCGCTCGCGCCTGCCCGAAGGGTACGTGTGGCTGGACGAAGTGCGGATCGAATTCGCGTGAAGCGGTGATGATTGACGGAGGAGAACCATGACATTCGAAACACTTTCCGAAGGTTGGGTCACACTGCGTCAGCCGGGCACGCCCACGGCCATCGCGGCCGGCCCGCGGTGCGCGGTCACGAAGGAAGGCGACGTCGTTTGCTCCTTCATGGTGCAGTCGCAGCTCGGCGTCAACGATTTCAAACCGATGCTGGCGCGCTCGCAGGACGGCGGCAGAACCTGGTCGGAGGGGCAGTTGCTCTGGCCTCACCTCAAGGACCGATACTCGATCTTCGGCTCGGTGAGCCGTGCACCGAATGGTGATCTATTCTATTATGGAATTCAGTTTCCCATCGAGACGCCCGGCGAGACGTTCTGGTCCGACGCGACGCAAGGGATGAAAGCCAACGAGTTGATCTGGTCCAGGTCGGACAGCGGCAGGACGTGGGCCGAACCGGCGGTCATCCCCATGCCGATCCCCGGCGCGGCCGAAGCCCCCGGCGCGCTGACGGTCATGCGCTCAGGTCGCATGATCTGCTGTTACGCGCCGTACAACACGTTCGATCCCACGCTCGTCGTTGATCGCAACCAGATCGTCGCCCTGCGCAGCGATGACCACGGCAGAACCTGGCGACACAACTCGATGATCCGCTTCGACAGCGAAGGCTCGACCGGCGCCGAAGCGTGGGTGATCGAGCTCGCCGACGGTCGCTTGCTCGGCACGGCGTGGCATCTCAACCAGCAGGACAAGTCGAACCACCCGAACGCCTACGCCATTTCGCTGGATGGCGGCGACACGTGGCAGCCGACCCGTTCGACGGGAATCATGGGCCAATCGACCGCTCTCGCCGCGTTGCCCGATGGCCGCGCGTTGTTCATCTACAACCAGCGCAAGCACGGCGAGCCTGGCGTGTGGCTGGCGGTGGTGAGGCCCACGGAGAACGACTTCGGGGTCGAGTCGAACGAAATCGTCTGGCGTGCCCAGACGCGGACACAGAGCGGGACTTCGGGCGAACACAGCGCATGGAAGGACTTCTCGTTCGGCGAGCCATCCGTGACGTTGCTGCCCGACAAGACCCTTCGATCCTTCGACCCTTCGGCTTCCTCAGGACAGGCTCTGCTCGTGGTCTTCTGGTGCGTCCAGCCGGCGGGGCAGGGGATTCGCTACGTAAGACTGATATTTCGATAGTGATCGCTTTTCTCCTGGGTCGTGTGTTTTACAAACGTCCTTTTGACATGAGTCGAAACTCATGATACATTGACGACAATTCATCTATCCCCTTGCACAAGAGAGGACGCGATGGCTCGCTATCCACAAGCAATCCTGGTTTCTTGCGAGATTCCGTGGGATGAGGACGAGCAGTTGCTGGAGGAACTGTTCCGCCGCGAGGTGCGCGGCATGCGCGAACTCTACAACCATATCTACGTGTTTGGCACGGCGGGTGAAGGCTACGCGGTGGATACGGCGCGCTTTCAACGGATCGTCCAGGTTTTCTACGAGGAGACGCGCGGCGAGAACGTCCATCCCATGGTCGGTGTGATCGGCCTCTCGACCGCCAACATCGTCGAGCGGATCGCGTACGCACACAAAGTCGGCTTCCGCACGTTTCAGATCACCATGCCCTCCTGGGGCGCACTCAACGATCGCGAAGTGATGAACTTTTTCAGGGATGTCTGCGGTGCATTCCCCGATGCGCAGTTTCTCCACTACAATCTGCCGCGCGCCAGGCGCGTGTTGACGGGCCCAGACTATCGCCGACTGATTGACGCCGTGCCCAACCTGGTCGCCACCAAGAATACAGGGGGTGGTCTGGAGCGAGCCGCCAGCCTGATGACCCAGGCAGCGGAGTTGCAGCACTTCTTCGGCGAGACGAACTTCCCCCACGGCTGCATGTACGGCGAGTGTTCGCTGCTTGCATCCTTCGCCGGGATGTCTCCCCACAAGACCAAGGCGTTGTTCGAGGCCGGACGCAACAGCCAACTGGTCGAGCTGTTCAAGCTGCAGAAAGAGTTCCATGACATGTTGTATGGCGTGTTTGGTCCGGTCTTGGCGGAAGAACGGATCGATGGCGCGTATGACAAGATGCTGGTCCGGCTGGCCGGCTTCGAGGAGATGCCGTTGCGCCTGCTCTCTCCCTATCAGTGTTTCAGCGAAGAGCAGTATCGGGCCTGCAAGCGCATCTTGCACGAACGCTTCCCCGAGTGGCTGCGATACCCGGAAAAACGGGGCATGCTATGACTTCCCTCACCTTTCGACCGCGCATCCCTGTCTTCGATGCCAACGTTCGCGTCGGCGACCTTTCCGGTCAACCTGCACCGTGCCGCGATCGGGCCGCGTTGCTGGCCGAGATGGACCGGCACGGCGCCGAGCGGGCAGTGATCTATCACGCACTCACCGAAGAGGTCAGCCCGGTTGAGGGAAACCTGTTGCTGGAGCCCTGGCTGGGGACGGATGGCCGCCTGGTCCCGCAGTGGTCGATCATGCCGACCCCAGCATCGCTGGCGCAAGTGCAAGGATTGCATCGGCAGGGCCGCGTGACATCCGTGCGGTTGCACGACACGCGCGTGGCCGGTTTGCCTTTTCGCCCCTGGGCCTACGACCCACTGCTGGCCTGGCTCAGCGCGCAACGCATCCCGGTCTGGATTCCGTTGCCCGGCGCGGACGCCGATGAACTGGTAACGACCTTGCAGGGCCATCCTGACCTGGTGACCGTGCTGGTCGGAGCACACTATACGCATCATCTACAGGTGCGCCCACTCCTGACCCGCCTGTCCAACGCCCACCTGGAATTGAGCCGCTATGAGCCTATTGGCGAGATCGAGGCGCTGCGTGATGAGTTCGGCGCCCACCGGCTGGTCTATGGCTCATGGTACTCGCAGTACGCCATGGGGCCGATGTTGTTCTACCTGCACCATACGGATCTGAGCGAAGAGGAGCTGGCGTTGGTCTGCGCGGGCAATCTGGAGCGGATCCTGGGTGCCGATCCAAATAACCAGCTCGGGCCGGTCTCCGACCGAGCCAGGCACGGTCAGGAACCCGATCACAGCAGCAGGGTGGCGCCATGATTGACGGCGTTCAAGTCATTGACTTTCACGGTCATGTCGGCCGCTGGGATCGCTACGGCATGAACGACGAGCCGGCGCGCATGTGGCACGCCATGGACGCGGCCGGCATTGATCGGGCCTGCGTCTTCAACATCTTTCACCCCGACGGGACGACCGGCAACGACCTGACCGCGGCCTTTGTGGCGCAACACCCGGGGCGTTTCATCGGCTTCGCATACGTCTCGCCCCTGATGCCGGAACGCGTGCTGCCCGAATTGAGCCGGGCGCTGGACGGCCTGGGCTTTGCTGCGATCAAGCTCTATTCGCCCTATACACCCTGGCCGCTGAACGAACCCCCGTGGGAGCCGATCTATCGCTTCGCCGACGCGCGCGGCCTGACCATCATCATGCACACCGGTTCCGAACCCCAGGCGCTGCCAAAGCTCGTGGGGGAGGTGGCGCCCCGTTACCCGCACGCCAACTTCGTGATGGGTCATTCCGGCAACACGCCGGTGGAGCGCGGCCAGGCGATTGCCGCGGCGCAGGCCAACCCCAACGTCTACCTGGAAACCTGCTCCACCTTTCGCAGCCCGGGCGTGATCGAACAACTGGTCAACGAAGCGGGCGCCGATCGCGTCCTCTATGGCTCCGATCTGCCGCTGATGGACCCGCGGCCACAACTGGGGAAGATCATCACGGCCCAGCTTTCAGACGCGGCCAGGCGTCAAATCCTGGGCGATAATGCGCGCCGCTTGCTGCGGCTCAAAAGTTGAGGAGCGTATGCCATGGCTGTTCTCTCCAGTGCTGGTAAACGGCGCGAGGCCATCACGCAACAGCTTGGCCGCGAGCATATTGTACGCGTGGCCGAACTCAGCCAGCGCTTCGGCGTGTCCGAGGTCTCCATCCGCCGAGACCTGGAGCGTCTGGAGCGTCAGGGTCTGCTCCAAAGGGTGCACGGTGGCGCTGTGGCGGTGGCTGTCGACACGGGGTCCGATAAACCAGCCTCTGCCCCCATCCCGCACCTGGACGAGAAGCGTCGCATCGGGCGTGCCGCCGCAGCGCTCGTTCGCCCCGGCGATCGCCTGCTCTTTGACTCCGGCACCACGGTGCTGGAGGTCGCTCGCGCCCTGAGCAATGGCCTGGTCGGCACAGACAGCCTGACCGCCATTACCTGCTCCCTGCCGATTGTCCAGGATCTCGGTCATTGCCCGGGGATTCATATGCTTCTGCTGGGTGGCATCTATCTCCCTGAACACCGCATCGTTACAGGCCCGCAGACCCTTGAGAGCCTGCGCGGCCTCCATGCGGACAAAATGTTCCTCGGCGCCGACGGCATGACCCTCTCCCACGGCGTCACGACGGCCAACGTTTTGGAGGCCGAAGTGGACCGCGCGATGGCTAAAGCCACCCAAGAAGTGATCCTGGTAGCCGATTCGAGCAAAATCGGCGGGATTGGCCTCACCAGCATCATGCCGCTGGAACGGGTGCACAAGCTGATCACCGATGCGGGCGCGCCGGCCGACTTCGTGAGCGCGCTGCGCGATGCCGGGGTAGACGTGATCCTGGTCTAATCCGGACTCTTTTATCTTCAGGAGGGTACATTGACCACCAAAGAGATGCGTTTGAGCAAACTGTTCCCCGCAAGCGGCAAGACCGTCATTGTCGCCATGGACCACGGCCAGACCTTCGGCCCAATGCCCGGCCTGGTGGATTTCACCGCGGCCGCTGAGCGATTGAAGGAGGCCGACGGCGTCCTGATGGCCCCCCAGATGATCCGCTTTTCGGGCAGCCTTTACCGGGGCAAAGGCAGCCCGACGGCCATCGTACGGCTTAACTGGAACACGATCCACTGCGAGCCCTGGCATTATCAGCAGGCGTATATCGTGAAGACGATGTCGGTCGCGGCCGCGTTTGCCGCGGGCGCCGATATGGTATTAGCCAGCCTAGTCTTGCAAACCGGCGACGAAGCGCATGATGCCGCCAATGTTCAGGGTTTCGCTGCCCTGGCCGAAGAAACCGCCCGGCTCGGGATCCCACTCATCGGCGAGGTCTTCCCTGTCGCCGGCCTCCGTGATCGGCCAGCCGAGTTCCACGACTACATCGCGAAAATGTGCCGTATCATCTGCGAGCTGGGCGCCGACGCGATCAAGACGTTCTACACGGGCGACCGGTTCGCGGAGGTGGTGGAGGGCGTGCCGATCCCGGTCTTTGCGCTGGGGGCCGAGAAGTTCGAGTCCGAGGTCGCGGCGCTGGAGCTGGCCGAGCGAGCCACGCGGGCCGGCGCGGCCGGGGTGGTCTTCGGCCGCAATGTGCTGCAGGCGCAGAATCCAGCCCGGTTCCTCCGGGCGCTCAAGGAAGTCGTGCAGGGGAACGCTTCGCCGGCCGAGGTCGGCGCCCGTTACGGGCTGCACTGAGTCTGGACGAACCCCAGTCAAATAAGCTGCATCAGGCTCGACTTCAGCGAGTTTGGCGCGACCGACATCATCGCTGAGCCGGTGATACCATACCCTATTTCCATCTAATAGCATTACCAGGAGGCGCACAATGCTAGAAGGATTCGATTATCGGATGGCCCGCTGGCTGCCGTTCCAGGATCAGGCGGCCTGCCAGAAGGCACGCGCGATCAAGCGGGAGGACATCACCAAACACCCGAACCCCGACTTCAAGATCCAGATCATCAAAGATCGGGATTTCACCTTCCGCTTGATCAACGACATTTTCGGCCGCATCAAGCAGGCGGCCGAAGAGGAGCGGCGGTTGGTCTTGATCCTGCCGCAGCCGGAGCCGCTCTATGCCTGGGTGGCACAGCTCTGCAACAAGTATCGGGTGAGCTGCAAGCACCTCTACACCTTCGACATGGACGAGTATGCCGACCAGGACGGCAACATCGCGCCCGAGACCTGGCCCAATTCTTTCCTGTTCAACATGAAACACAACTTCTATGCCAGGCTCGACTCGGAGCTGCGACCGCCCGAAAGCCAGATCCAGGGACCGACGGACGCCAACTTCCAGAATTACGGCAAGATGATCGCCGATCTGGGTGGCGCCGATGTCTGCTACGGCGGCATCGGCTGGTGCGGCCACCTGGCCTACATCGAGCCGGGCGCCGAGGCGTTCAAGGCCGCGAGCCTGGACGAGTGGAAAAAGATCGGCCCGCGCATCGTGGAGTTGACGCCCATCACGATCTTGCAGGGCAGCCTGGGACCGGAGTTCGGCAAGAGCGGCGATTGGTCCATCATTCCGCCGAAAGCAGCGACAATTGGCCCGGCCGAGGTGATCGCAGCCAGGCTGCGCAGCTCGTGGAACGGCTTCATGGTCGGCAACTCGCAGGTCTCGTGGCAGCGCTTCATCATCCGGCTGGCCGCGCATGGCCCCGTGACGCACCTGGTGCCGGCCTCCATCCTGCAGACGCTGCCCAGCGAGCTGTACATCACCGAATCGGGCGCGGCCGACATCGTGCCGGAGTCCGTGCTCGACTTTAGCTGGTGGTGACGCACCAGGGGGAGAGTAGTGGCGATGGTTCAACTTCGCTCACCACAGGCTTCAGTCGCTTTCGCTGGGCAGCGAACGACTGAAGTCGTTACTCCAAGCCCTCAGGTTCATCGTGGCGGCATACCGGCAGCAAGGAGTGTCCAACATGGAACGCGAGGCAACGATCAACCGGCTGCAGGGCTGTTTTCTGGCCCTGCCGACACTGTTCACGGCCGACTTGTCATTGAACCTGGCTGGGATGCGGCGGCACGTCCGATTCCTGATCGAGCATGGCCTGCGCGAGGGAAACGCGACGCTGCTGGTCAACGGCGCCAACGGCGAGTTTCCCATGCTGACGCTGGCGGAGCGCCAGCAAACGGCCGCAGCGGTGGTGGACGAAGCCAGCGGCCGGATTGCCGTAATCGTCGGCGCGCAGACATCCAGCACGCTGGAAGCGATTCAGATCGCGCAACACGCGCAAGACATCGGCGCAGCGGCGCTCCAGGTCTCGCCGCCCTACTACTACGTCCCATCCGATGATGATGTGTACGAGCATGTTGCGGCCATCGCGCGCGCGGCTCCCCGCGTAGGCATCGTCTTTTACACGACTTACTGGCTCGGCTACAAGCCAACACTGGCGATGCTCGAACGGTTGGCCGAGATTCCGCAAGTGGCCTGCGTCAAGTGGAGTTCGTCCGATCTCCTCGAGTATCAGTTTGTGCTGCTGCGCCTGTCGAGCAGGCTCGGCATCATCGATAATCAACTGATGCCGGTCTACAATCAGATGATGGGGGGCAGCGGCGTGAACGTACACCCGGCTCTGGTCTGGCCGGAATGGGGTGTCAGGATTTGGGACCTGCTGGAGGAGCGGAAGTGGGAGGAGGCCCAGGCCGAAGTCAACCGCATCTTGCTGCCCTATTACGAGATCCTGGGAGACGCCTGGAATATGACGGGTGGTGAGGGAAACATCGAAAAGCTGGGACTCGAGTTGCTGGGATTGCCCGGTGGCCCAAGCCGGCCGCCCATGCGCCCTTTGCCTCCGGCATTCAGGGAGCGACTGCTCCGGTTCTGCCGTGAGGTTGGTCTGCCGCTCGATCGGGCTTGAGCGGGGTAAGGGCCCGGTTTCCGCACGACCGAAATTCTTGCCCAGAGAGCACGATTCTCACCACAAAGACGCAAAGGGTACGAAGGTTCACAAAGGGTCTCTTCTCAATTCTTCGGAGAATCGCTCGCTGTGGCCGGTCTCCTGACCGAGCCACGGTGGCT
>MNXL01000223.1 GCA_001871755.1 Anaerolineae bacterium CG2_30_64_16 | reverse complement strand
GAACTGTCCTGAAGACGGTGATACCATGAGACCTCCGGATGGCTGCGACTTCGGAGGTCTTCCTTTTCTCTGCTTGGGGTGATAGCCGATGGCCGATAAAGACACGCTGTACCACGAACTGCTCGACGCGCTGCAGGTCGGAGGTTGCCCGCTCTGCCGGCTGGGCCGCAAGGCGAGCGACAGCTATCTGAACGCGTTGATCTACGAGGGGGTCACCGATCCCGATCTGCGGGAGAAGCTCCGGGATGCGCGCGGACCATGCTACCGCCACGCCTGGCGGATGGCGGCGCAGCGGGGCAGTGTGCTGGGCACAGCGATCGTCTACCGGGACGTGGTCAACACGTTGATCAAGGCGCTAGAGGGCGAGATGCCGTCGCGGCCGCGCTGGTTTGGCGGGGAGAGCGTCCTGGCGGCGCGGTTGGCCCCGTCTCGGGAGTGCCCGGCCTGTCGCTTGGAAGCGGAAGCCGTCAAACGGACGGTCAAGACGCTGCTCAAACATCTGAAGGCTCCCGATATAGCGGTTGGTTACGTGGCGGCGGGCGGCTTGTGTTTGCCCCATTTTCAACTTGTGTTGGCCCAGGCCGGTTCAGCCGCGCAACGCACGCTGGCTGGTTGGCAAGCCGATGCGCTCAGCCCGCTACGAGACGAGCTGGACGAGCTGATCCGCAAACACGACTACCGCTTTGCCGCCGAGCCTATCAGCGAGACGGAAGCGGACTCGTGGGAACGGGCCGTGACCGCGGTGGTCGGCGCGCGTGATGGGTGAGCCGGCGGGGACCTTTCGCTGTTTCCCAGTCACGTTCTCTGCGCCCAACCCGTCTTTCTACGCGGTGAGAAAGAATTTGGACCAGGGATACACGGTTCGCTCATTTTTCGGATTATCTGTACCATCCACTGAACGGCTACCTTGAAAGTGCCGCTTTGACCTATGAAAAATAGCACGATTGGCCCTTGTAAAGAGGTATCAGATGTGCTATATTATGCCTTGTAATGATCATTGCGTCAAGACTTGCCGCGCCTTGGCCGTGTGATCTCTGAGGAATCCCTCGTTGTCCAGCACGTCCACCGGCGCTGCCCGTCTGCAAAACCTCACGGAAGGAAGGGGTAACATGGCGGTGAACATCCAGTCTGATGGTGGTTCCAACAGTCAAGTGCCCGAGGTCAGCCGCCGACAGCTTGTCAATTATCTGCTCGGCTTTTCGCTTGTTGCCACGGCAGTTGGCGTGCTCACCCCGGTTATCGGCTATCTGTGGCCACCTGGCCGGCCGTCAGGTGGAGGCGGTGGCCGGGCACAGGTGGGCACGACAGATGACTTCCCTGTCGGCCAGGGCAAGGTCGTTCCAGTCAACGACAAACCGGTCATTGTGGTGAATACACCCCAAGGAGGGCTCAAAGCCTTTTCAGCCATCTGTACCCATCTGGGCTGTATTACGGAGTGGGACCAGACGCGTCAATTCATCCTCTGTCCCTGTCATGATGGACGGTTCAACGCCATCACTGGCGCGGTTGTTTCTGGCCCACCACCGGCGCCCTTGCCACAACTTGCACTGCAGGTGGAAGGCGACGCTGTCTATGTAAGCGAGGGCTAGCAGCCTGGCCAGGATCCCGGCCAGGCCCTACCTGGTGGGTTCGTGCAAGGGCAAGCTGCTGGATAACCGAAACTGACTCGGCGGAACGTGTTTGATGGAGTATCTGCGCAGCGTGGCAGCCCAGTGAGCCATGATGCTCTCTCGTGAGTGGGAAGGAGAACGCAATGGGGGCCAGAAAATCGATGGTGTTGCGTGTCTGGGATTGGCTGGAGGGTCGTTACCAGGTGCGTTCTATGATGGAAGGCTTGCTGCATGTGGAGATCCCGCGCACTGCCCGCACCTATTATTTTGGCGGTCTGACCCTCTTCTTTTTCATGGTTCAGGCCATCACAGGCATTTTGCTGGCGATCTACTACCAGCCTACCCCGGAAGCCGCCTACGGTAGTATCCTCTTCATCATGAACCAGGTGAACTTCGGTTGGCTCATCCGCAGCATCCACGCCTGGAGCGCCAATCTGATGATCATCTACTGCGTGTTTCATCTGTTGCGCGTGTTCTTTCAAGCGGCCTACAAACCACCGCGTGAGCTAACCTGGGTGGTGGGTGTGCTGTTGCTGTTGCTCACACTCGGATTCGGTTTCACGGGATACCTGCTGCCCTGGGACCAGCGCGCCTATTGGGCCACGACTGTCGGGAGTGAGGCGGCGGGCGCGTTGCCGCTAGTCGGCGAGAAGTTACTCGTTTTTCTCCGAGGTGGCACGACGGTGACCGCCCGGACGCTGAGCCGCTTTTTCGGTACCCATGTGCTGGTGCTGCCACTGGCGTTCGCCGGAGTGCTGCTGGTGCATCTGGTGCTGCTGCACGTGCAAGGTCTGGCGGATCCGACCCGCAAGGTTGGGGCTAAGGCGGTCCCGGAGATGGGCGCCGGCTCGACGGCCAAGGCTGGCCCGCAGAAGCGCGTGGGACTCTTGCCTTTCTTCCCCAACTACGTGCTGGACGAATTCATCGCCTGGTACGTGATGTTGGCCGTTCTGATCATATTGGTCTCGCTGCGGCCAGTGGGGTTGGCGGAACCGGCAGATCCGCTGGTGACACCGGAGCATATCAAGCCGGAGTGGTACTTCCTTTTCGTGTACCAGTTCTTCAAAGTCGTGCCTCGCGTTGTGGGAGTCCTGGTGCCGATCATCGGTGGCTTTCTGCTATTGCTGTTGCCTTTTCTTGATCGGAATCCCCACGCTGAACCGCGCAGGCGACCGTTCGCGATCATTGCGGGAGTCGTTACTGTCATCGTTATTGTCGCCTTCTCCATCTGGGGATTGCTGAGCTAGCGACGAGAGGAATAGAACCATGAGCCAACGAACTGTCTGTCGCCTGAGCCTCCTGCTTGCGGTCCTTGTCGTCGTATTGCTCAGCCCCTCCTTCAGTGCTGCGCAGGAGACGTCTCCTGCCATTCCGCATCCTCTGGAAGGGCGTGATCTTTGCCTCGACTGTCACGAGACAGGGGTGGGGGGGGCGCCAACGCGCCCCGAAGACCATGTTGGGCGCACAAACGACATCTGTCGGGCCTGTCATCAGCCCGCACCGGAAGCGGGAGCAATTCCAGCGGCTTCCGTTCCGCTTCCGGTTCCTCATCCGCTTGAAAGACGCGAGAATTGCCTGAGCTGTCACGTTGCGCCTGGACCCACGGCCATTCCCGTTGGCGGGCCGCCGGTCATCCCTCATCCGCTGATCGGTCGAGAGAATTGCCTGGCCTGTCATCAGGATGGCATCGGCGAGGCGCCACGTGTCCCCGACGACCATGCCGGTCGCACCAGTGATATTTGCCAGGCGTGTCACCAGCCCAGCCAGTTACCGGCCGCGCCCACGCCCGTCCCGCCGACCGAACCGCTGCCAACCCCCATCGTCCATCCCAAAGCCCAGGGGGTCAACACCTGCGTCGACTGCCACGCGACATTGGGCGGCAAGCATGCTAACATCACGGTTGAATGGCAGCGCAGCATTCATGCTGAGCGGGACGTGAGCTGTGCCGATTGTCACGGCGGTGACCCTTCTGCCACCACGGTCGACGCGGCCATGTCGCCCGCCGCCGGCTATATCGGCCTACCGGCCAAGGTTGATATTCCTGCGCTGTGCGCCAGTTGCCACGCTGATGTATCCCTTATGCGGCAGTACGACTTGCCGACCGACCAGTATGCCAAGTATAAAGAGAGCATTCACGGGATTCGGTTGGCGGCCGGCGATAACAACGTGACGACCTGTTTTGACTGTCACGGCGGTCACCAGATACTGAAAGCCAACGACCCGGCCTCGACCGTCTATCGGTCCAATAGCCCGCAATTGTGTGCCAGTTGCCATTCGGACAAGGCTTTGATGGCTCCTTACGGGATCGCTACCGATCAATTCGATCTCTATCGCAAGAGTGTTCACGGCCGTGCGCTGCTCGACAACCAGGATTTCCGGGCGCCGAACTGCGCGACCTGTCACGGCACCCACGGCGCGGCCCCGCCGGGGTTTCAGGAGGTGGCTAACGTTTGCGGTAGTTGTCACACCGCCACGCAAGACTACTATCTCAAAGGCCCACATGCCAGCGCCGGCCTGGCTGGCCCCAAGTGCATTACATGCCATGGCCGTTACGATGTGAGCGAGCCGGACGAATCACTCTATCTGGAGACAGAGGCCCGGCATTGTGGTTCTTGCCATACCCCGGATAGCCAGCCCGGTCAAGTAGCCCAGGCTCTGTACGATGACATAACCTCGGCGGCGGCGGCCTACGACAAAGCTGAGGCAGCCGTCCAACGCGCCAAAGGCCTGGGTATGCTGGTTTCGTCGCAGGAGAGCCGGCTGCGCGAGGCCAATACCGAGATCATCACCGCGCGCGCGGCGCAACATACCCTTGACACCGCGATCGTCCGCAAAAAGATTGATGACGCGACGGCCATTGCCGGTGAAGTGGAGACCAGCGCCGATGCCGCGGTGGTCGAAAGTGCCTTTCGCCGCCGGATGATGATCGTAGCTGTCATGGCCATCGCGGTGACGATCGTTGCGCTGCTCCTGCTCAGACGACAGCTTGACCGCCAGGCGGAGGCCAAGTCCTGAAGCCCTCAAGCGGGAGCCGCGGTGCTGTTCTGTTGGGGTGCATTGCATAGCTGTTCAGATATGTGCCCATAGTCACATTTGACACTGATGCAGAACCTAGTATAATAGTGAAATCTAGCGCGTGCCAGGAAACTGTTGCGCCCACAAGGTGGTTTACCCGAATTTTGCAGCGATCATCAGCGCGAGGGATGCATCCTTCGGGATAATCTGCACATTTATCAATTCCGGCGCTGATTCATCGTTCCATGAGAGTGTGTTTCTGGTGGCTGGGGGGTTGGAGGAAATTAACGATGCCGAACGAGGGTCAAGAAGTATCCAGGGGTGCGCGGCGCCCGACCTGGAAGTGGCTGTTAATTGCGCTTGGCGTAGTGGCGGTCGGCCTGCTAATGTTTTCCGGCGGTGTGTACGTCTGGGAATACACCAACAGCACAGCATTCTGTGGTACAGTTTGCCACACAATGCCGCCGGAGTACACAGCGTATCTGACATCTCCGCATGCGCGGGTGGCGTGCGTAGATTGTCATCTGGGTCAGGAGAATATCTTATATGCGTTCCCTCGCAAAGTGGCAGAAGTTCGCCATTTGGCGGACGTGCTGACCGCGCGCTATGAAACCCCCATATATGTCAGGAACCTGCGTCCGGCACGCTTCACGTGTGAACAGTGTCACTTCCCGGAGAAATTCTCGACAGACAGAGTTCGGGAGATCCAGCATTATGCGGAAGATGTCGGGAATACCGAGATCATCACCTGGCTCATGATGAAAACCGGCGGTGGTAGCCAGCGCGAAGGTCTGGGCAAAGGGATTCATTGGCACATCGAGAACGAGGTATGGTACCTGGCCACCGATCCGCTCAGGCAACAGATCCCTTATGTGCGCCAGGTGGATGCTGACGGTAAAGTCACCGAGTACTTTGACGTGGAATCCGGGATATCGCCCGAGTTTGTAAATCAGGACAGCGAAAACCTCCGGCGGATGGATTGTATCGACTGCCATAATCGTATTTCGCACCAGTTCCAATCGCCCGATCACATCATCGACCAGGCGTTGGCGCGATACCAGATCGATCGCGATACCCCTGACATCAAAGAAATGGGGATCAAGCTGTTCAGCGTGCAGTATGCGAGTCACGACGAGGCGGCGCAGGCCTTTGAGGAACTTGATAGCTGGTATCAAACCAACTATCCCGACTACTACGCTGAGAACCAGGCCAAGATCCGCCAGGCTATCGACAAGCTGAAAGAAGGGTATCGGACTAGCGTTTTCCCCGACATGAATGTAGGGTGGCAGGCGCATCCGGACAATGTCGGTCACTCCCAGTTCCCGGGCTGTTTTCGCTGCCACGACGGCAAGCACGTCAGTGCCGACAACACGACGATTCGGCTCGAGTGCAATATCTGCCATACGATTCCCGAAGTGTACGAAGCGGGTGATCGTGCACCGGTGATCAACATCCAGAAGCTGAATGAGCCAGCGTCGCATCGAGACACCAACTGGTTGGCCCAACACCGCTTCCAGTTCGATACGACCTGTATGAATTGCCATACGGTAGACAATCCGGGTGGCAGCGACAACAGCAGCTTTTGTAGCAATAGCGCCTGTCATGCGACTGAATGGAAGTTCGTTGGGCTCGACGCGCCGAAGATCCGGGAGCTTTCGGCCCCGCCAAAGGTGCCCTCCACGGGCGTGCCGAATCCCGTTCCCCATCCCATCGGATCGCGCACCGATTGCACGGTCTGTCACGGGCCGGAGAAGGTGCGGCCCTGGCCCGAGAACCATGCTGGCTTCACGCCGGACATGTGCACTACGTGTCACCAGCCTACGCTGGAGGAAACCGCGCCAGAGCCTGCTGTCCAACCCGGGGGGACAGGAACGCCGCCGGCGATTCCGCACGAGTTGGCGGGCCGCGACAACTGTCTGCTGTGCCACGATCCGGCGGGCAACGTCAAGCCGGCGCCGCAAGACCACGTGGGGCGGACGGCCGAGACGTGTCAGGCGTGCCATAAGCCGAAGGCGTAGGATCAAGGGCAGGTAAGAACATCACTACCCATTCTGGCCGATCTCTGACCGGGCCAGTTGGGCACGAAAGCCCCCCGAACCGACAAACGTCATTCGGGGGGCTTTGCATTTTGACGAGTTGATACGGTGATGTCGGCTGTTTGTACATTACCTTGTTTGTCATTTGTGATCGGCTTGCGTATAATTAGGCCCGATCGTGTCCCAGACTGAGGACATCACGCCGTGTTCGCATTACACAGGGAGGAAACGCATGAACAGTGGACCGGAACCGGGCGAGATCTACAGGCCATCACCGGAGATCATTGCAGCCGCCAATGTCAAGAGTTACGAGGAGCTTGCCCGGCAAGCGGATGAGGACCTGGCCGGCTTCTGGGCCGAACAGGCCGAGCAGTTCGAGTGGTTCACGAAATGGGACCAGGTCCTGGATGACTCGAACAAGCCGTTCTTCAAGTGGTTTGTCGGCGGGAAGACCAATATTGTCTACAATTGCCTGGACCGGCATGTCAAGACCTGGCGCCGCAATAAATTGGCGCTGATCTGGGAGGGTGAGGACGGCGATCTGCGCACGTTCTCCTATCATGCCCTGAACCGGGAAGTGTGCAAGTTCGCCAACGTGCTGCGGAGCATGGGGGTCAAGAAAGGTGATCGGGTCACGATCTACATGGGCCGCGTACCCGAGCTGCCGATCGCCATGCTTGCCTGCGCCAAGATCGGTGCGGTGCATTCGGTGGTCTATGGCGGCTTTTCGGTGGAAGCGCTGCACGGCCGGATCGAAGACAGCGCCTCGAACGTGGCGATCACCTGCGATGGCGGCTTCATGAACGGCAAGGTTGTCGAGTTGAAGCAGATCATGGACGAGGCGCTGAAGCGCTGCGCCACGGTCGAACATGTCATCGTGGTCAAGCGCACTGGCCATGAGGCGCCGATGGAGGCCGGCCGCGATTACTGGTATCACGATTTGATGGCGCTGCCGGTGGCGCGGACGGCTGGCGGCGGCAACCGCGGCGAGACCGAGGTGATGGATGCCGAGGACCCGTTGTTCATGTTGTACACATCGGGCACCACCGGCAAGCCCAAGGCGATCTTGCACACCCACGGCGGCTACATGGTGGGGATCGCGACCACCCTCCAGTGGGTGTTCGATCTGAAGGAAGAGGACCGCTGGTGGTGCGCGGCCGATCCGGGGTGGATCACGGGGCACTCCTATATCGTGTATGGCCCGCTGCTGTTGGGCGCAACCAGCTTCATGTATGAAGGCGCGCCGACCTATCCCTATCCCAACCGCTAGTGGAGCATGATCGAGAAGTACGGCATCACGGTGCTCTACACTGCGCCCACCGCCATCCGCGGGCTGATGCGCTTCGGTGAGGCGTGGCCCAACCGGCACGATCTCTCCAGCCTGCGCCTGCTGGGCACCGTGGGCGAGCCGATCAACCCCGAGGCCTGGCGCTGGTATCACCGCGTCATCGGCAAGGAGCGGTGTCCCATCATGGATACCTGGTGGCAGACCGAGACCGGCATGTTTATGATCACGCCGCTGCCGGTGGTCGATCTGAAACCGGGCAGCGCCACGCGGCCGTTCCCCGGGATCGAGGCCGCCGTGTATGACGACGCCGGCAACCCGGTCGCCGTGGGCGAAGAGGGCTACCTGGTGCTCAAGCGGCCGTGGCCGGCCATGCTGCGCACGATCTACAACGACCCCGAGCGTTACGTCAGCCAGTACTGGACCAAGTATCCCGGCGCCTACTTTACCGGCGATAGCGCCCGGGTGGATGAGGATGGTTACTTCTGGATCATCGGCCGGGTGGACGACGTGCTCAAGGTCTCAGGCTACCGCCTGGGCACGGCCGAGATCGAGAGCGCCCTGGTCAGCCATCCCGCGGTCGCTGAAGCCGCGGCGGTTGGTCTGCCGCACGAGCTTAAGGGCAACGCGATCCACACCTACGTGATCCTCAAGGCCGGCCACGAGGCGAGCGAGTCCTTGGCCGAGGAGCTGAAGGCGCACGTCGGTCACGAGATGGGACCCATCGCCAAGCCCGAGAAGATCACCTTCGTGGCGCAACTGCCCAAGACGCGCAGCGGCAAGATCATGCGACGAGTGCTCCGCGCACGGGCGTTGGGGTTGCCGGAGGGGGATTTGACGACGCTGGAGGAGTAAAAGCAGCGGACCGGTTTTTCATTCGCCGGCCCACACCTGCACGTGGATGTCGTCGAGCGCGATGTAACTCGGCGCACTGGCGTTGGTGTCCACCTGGAAGTGCACCTGGATCGTCTGACCGGCGTAGGCGTGGAGATCCACCGCACGGCCGTGCCAATACTCAGTAGCGTCGCATTCGCTGAGGGTCTCCAGCAGTTCCAGGATCTGCCCGCCTGGGTCACGCAGCGAGACTGTGAGCCGGTCCTTCGGGGACGCTGCGTCGCACGTTTCCGTGGTGTAGATGCCCCAGGCGTAGAGCAACACGACACAGAACGCCCGCTTCGGCAGCGTGACCGCCTGGGTGAGCGCGTCGTGCGCGTTGTCGCGCATGCCCAGCCAGGCGTAGTACGAGCCGTCCACGCTGTGGGGCGCGTCTTCTTGCACGATGGACCAGCCTCCCACCTGCCAGGATGTCAGATCGCCGGTCTCGAAGCTGCCGTTGCGGATCAGGTTGCGCTCCTCCTGCGTCACGCAGCCGGGCACCGCGGAAACCAGCGGCAGGTTGAGCTCGTGGCTGACGACGCTGACCGCTTGCCTGGCCTGATTGTTGGTCAGGTCATCCTCCGGGACCTCTGGGGGCAGGACGACCTCGGCGGTGACCTGGTAGCTGCCCGGAGCTACCTCGGGCCAGACGAACACCGCCTGGGCGCTGGCCAGGACGGGCAGCGTGGGGATGGACTGGGTTCCCAACACGCCTTGGGCGCCCGTCCGCCCCTCTTCCCAGAACCTGACCATCACATCGCGCACGCCGACATTCCCATAGTTGTACACGGTGGCCGTGAGCGTGAGGGTCGTCGTTTCACCGGGCAAGACCTGGACGCGGCTGGCGGGGGCAACATCGATCCGATCCAGATGTAGATCGATGCGCCGGCCCAGTGTCAGCGACCGATTGGCGCCGCTAATCTGCGCGGTGAGGGTCCAGGTGGCGGTCGCCGGCACGGTCCACGCGACCTCGACCCACGCGGCGCCCTGGTAGCGGGCCGGCAACCCAGACACCACCTGGCTGCCCAGCAGCGTCCCGCCCTGCCCCGGCTCTCCCGCGTAGATCGCCACCTCGAACGGCTCTGCGGCCGGCGCATTGCCGCGGTTGAGGGCCAGCGCCCGCACGGTTACCGGGCTGGTCTCCCCGTAGTATGGCGGCTCGTCGGCCGCCAGCCGGATGGCGGCCGGGACGACCTGAGTGTAGGGAACGCGCAGGCCGTTGCCGGTCACGTAGTCCGCCCAGGCGTCCCCCATGGGCAGCCGCTGCTTGAAGAGCGGGTCGAACAGCGCGCCCCACGTCAGCCCGCTGCCGGCGTAGTTGGTGTCGTCCAGGCTGTACCAGTTCCAGGTCTGCACCAGGTGGCCCGCGTCGGGCGGATAGCCTAGCGTGGGATCGGCCGCGCTCAGCAGATAGTCGAAACTGGCGCGCATGAAATCGCGCACGCGGTAGTAGTCGAAGCCGCGCTGCTGCGGGTAGAGGATGCCGTATTCGCTGATAATCAGCGGCAGGTTCCCGTAGCCGTGGAGCGCCATCCAGCCGCGCATCGCGCGGACCTGCGCGCTGAACTGCTCCATGTCGTCGTGGCCGTTCAATCCGGGCAGCTCGCCGTACGGCGTGCAAAAGCCGGGAGGGACGCCGGGCAGCTTACCGCGCTGCTCGTTGAGCACGTAGTTGTGGACGTGCCAGGCGTCGGCGGGCAAGGGGCGGCCGGAGCGCGCCTCGTATGCGTAGAGGATCTTGTTGAGATAGCACAGCCGGAGCGCGGTGGGCATCACGACCCCACCTGGCGCCACGATCGCGGTCGGGTCATACGCCTTGATCAGGCGATACGCGCGGTCGTAGGACTCGGCGTAGAGTTCGGGCAGCACGTTGTCCATCGTGGCGACGTCCGGCTCGTTGCCGATCAGCCAGAGCGCGCCGGGGTCGTTCACCGCGGCCTGGGCGACCGCGGGCTGGATGGTTTCCGTGTCGGTGATGGGCACGCGGATCATGTGGGCGTAGATCAACTCGCCAGGATGCGGCGGGTCTACCCCCACCCCCCAGTCGTAGTACCAGCCCGCGACCAACGATGCCACATCGTAGTCGGTGACCG
>MNXL01000072.1:10752-11168 GCA_001871755.1 Anaerolineae bacterium CG2_30_64_16 | reverse complement strand
GCCCGCGCGCGCGTTGCCGGGGCAGAGGTAACAGGTCGGATCGTATTCCGGCCGGATCTCCTGCGGCGGCCGTTCGACCTGGCCCTGCCAGGGGCGCCTGGTGCGATGGGGCGAAACCAGCACCCATTCGCCCGTGAGCGGGTTGTAGCGGCGGTGGGGATGGGCAGATGGGTTGAAGCTCATGTCGTTTCTTTGTGTCTGTCCTGAAAATCGGTCACCTACCCCCCAACCCCCTCCCTACGAGGGAAGGGGGAGCCGCACTTCCCCCTCTCCTGCCAGGAGAGGGGGGCAGGGGGGTGAGGTTTTCATTCGCCGTGGCGCCGCGCGCGGCATGAGAAACTGAGCTGTCAATGATATTCAGGCAGCCACTCCCCATGCGCCGCGATCAGCTCATCCACCAGGCGCCAGATCTGTTC
>MNXL01000072.1:8309-10737 GCA_001871755.1 Anaerolineae bacterium CG2_30_64_16 | reverse complement strand
TTCCAGGTCCAGCTCGGCCGCGGTGTGGGGGTCGAGCATGGCCGCGTGGTAGATGTGCTCCCGCTTGCCGGTCAGCGCGGCCTCCACGGTCAACGCCTGGACGTTGATATTGGTCTGGATCAACGCAGCCAGGTGCGGCGGCAGGTCGCCGATCACGGTAGGTTGGACCCCGTTCTTGTCCACCAGGCAGGGCAGCTCGACGATGCAGCCGGCCGGCAGATTGGTGATCAGGCCGGTGTTGGGCACGTTGCCGTAGATCACGCGCGGGACGCCGGTCTCCATGCTGTGGATGATGCCTGAGCCGTATTCGACGCTGGGGGCGATCTCGCCGGCGGCCTGGAACATCTTGAGGATCCCCTCACGCGCTCGCGGCATCATCGTGATGCCGGCCAGCCGCCGGCGCAGCTCCGCCTCGTCGTACAGAGCCGGATTCATCCCGATCTCCTGGGCGTACTCCCACGCGACGATCTGCGCCTCGCACCGGCCCAGGTATTCATCCAGCGGGATGTTGTACCGCTCGACCAGGTCGGGGCGATCGTGCTTGATGAACCAGGGCACATACTCGCTGAAGTGCTCGCTCGACTCGGTGACGAAGTAGCCCAGCCGGCGGAACATCTCGTAGCGCACCCGGTTCCACTCCGGGACGCGGCTTTCGGCGATCACCCGCCGGACCAGGGGGTAGAGGTCCTGGCCGGCCCGCTCGAACTTGAGAATGAACGCCATGTGGTTGATCCCGGCCGCCAGGTAGTCGATCTCCTCGATCGGGATCTGGATGTCGTGGGCCAGCTCCCGTGTGGTACCCTGCACACTATGGCACAGGCCGACGTTGCTGATTTGCGTGGCCCGGTTGACCGCCCACGTGTTGATGGCCATCGGGTTCACGTAGTTCAGGAGGAGGGCCCGGGGGCAGAGCGCCGCCATGTCGCGGCAGACGTCGAGCAGCACCGGGATGGTGCGCAGCCCGCGCATGATTCCCCCGATGCCCAGCGTGTCCGCAATGGTCTGGCGGAGGCCGTACTTCTTGGGGATCTCGAAGTCGATCACCGTGCCTGGCCGGTAGCCGCCGATCTGGAACATGGTAATGACGTAGTCCGCGCCGTCTAGCGCGGCGCGGCGATCGGTGGTTGCTTCGAGAGTGGGGTGGGCGCCCAGCGCCGCGATGATCTGGCGCCCAACGGCCTCTGATTCCCGCAGACGTCTTTCGTCGATGTCCTGGAGGGTGATGGCGCAGGTGGCCAGTTCTGGATAGCTGAGGATGTCGCCCATCAGGTTGCGGGCGAACACGGTGCTACCGGCGCCGATGAAGGTGATCTTGGGCATGGTGGGTGCGCGCTCCTTGTGCTATGGACGCTCAGAGGTCGGGATCAGTTCGGCCAGCCGGCTCAGCACGTAGGTTGGCCGGACGTCGGAAGTGGCCAGCATCGCCGCGTCCGTTGCGCCGGTCAGGACCAGGGCGGCGGCCATCCCTGCGGCCAGCCCCATCGCGACGTCCGTCTCCAGGCGGTCCCCGGTCATGAGGCAGCGGTCAGCGGGCAGCGCCAGCACGTGCAGCACCGCGTCGATCATGTGTTGCGACGGCTTGCCCACGATCGCCTCGACGCGAGTGTTCGTGCACGCCTCGATCGCGGCGATGATCGCAGCCGCATCCGGCTGGCCGCCGCCCGGCACCGGGCAGTAGCGGTCGCCGTTGGTGGCGAAGAGGCGCGCGCCGGCCCGGATGGCGTCGAACGCGATCTGGAGCTTGCGGTAGACGAAGGTGCGGTCGAAACTGGCGATCACCGCGTCCACCTGCCGCGGGTCCTCGGTCAGTGTGAACCCGGCCCGGCGCAGCTCGGCGCACAGCGGCTCCTCTCCGACCACGAACAACCGGCTCCCCGGCATCCGGCGTTGGAGAAAGTCGACCATCACCTGGGATGAGTTGATCACCTCTTCCGGCCCGGTCGGCAACCCCAGCCGGGTCAGCCTGGCCGCGTACTCGTGGCGGGTGTGGGTCGGGTTGTTGGAGAGGAACACCGTGCGCCGGCCCTGCTGGCGCAGTTGTCGGATCGTCTCCCCTGCGGTCGGGAGCAGCGCATCCCCCAGGTAGACCGTGCCGTCCAGGTCGAAGATGTACGCGTCGTATAGTCGAGAGGGCTTTGGGCGTTCAACGATCATGCGGATGTTCGAGCCTTTCCTGTGGTCGGACTAGGCCCCTATTATCTCGCGTCTGGTCTGCCTGTCAAATATCTGGCGGTTAGGCAACGGGCAGATGGCAGATGACAAATCGCAGATCGCAAATCGCAGATCGCAAATCGCAAATCGCAAATCGCAAATCGGAAATCGCAGATCGCAGATCGCAGATCGCAAATCGCAAATCGCAAATCGTAAATCGCAAATCCGAAATCGTAAATCGCAAATCGCAAATCGCAGATCGCAAATCGCAAATCGC
>MNXL01000072.1:0-8302 GCA_001871755.1 Anaerolineae bacterium CG2_30_64_16 | reverse complement strand
AAATCCGAAATCCGAAATCCCCAATCCCCAATCCCCCAATCCCCAATCCGCAGTACGCACTCTGCGCCACCTGCCGTGCGCCTCACGCCAATTCCGTGCCTCCCATCAGATACCGGTCGCACTCGCGCGCCGCGCCCCGGCCTTCGTCGATGGCCCACACCACCAGGCTTTGGCCCCGGCGCATGTCGCCAGCGCAGAAAATGCCCGGCACGTTGGTGGCAAATCGCCCGTACTCCGCGGCCACGTTGGATCGGGCATCCTGTTCCACGCCGAACGCCGCGGGCAGCGTGTCCTCCGGGCCGAGGAAGCCCAACGCCAACAGCACCAGCCGCGCGGGCCAGCGCTGCTCGGTGCCAGGGATCTCCCGGAACGTGCGCCGGCCGTCCACCTGCTCCCACGCGACTCGGACGGTGTGCACTTCGCGCACGCGGCCGGCCTCGTCCCCGACACAACGCCTGGTGAGGATCCCATACTCCCGCGGGTCCCGACCCAACAACGCGATGGCTTCCTCCTGGCCGTAGTCGAGGCGGTAGGTGCGCGGCCATTCGGGCCACGGGTTGTCGGGTTGGCGATGGTCGGGCGGACGCGGGAGGATCTCGAATTGCGCCAGGTCGGTGCAGCCGTGCCGCAACGCCGCGGCCACACAGTCAGTGCCGGTGTCGCCGCCGCCGATGACGACCACCTCTTTGTAGCGGGCCGAGATCCAGTCACCCGCGCGCGCGGGGTCGCCGAGCAGGCTGCGTGTGTCGGCGCTGAGGAAGTCTATCGCCAGGTGAATCCCCTGCAGATGCCGCCCTTCTACAGGCAGATCGCGCGGTCGGGTGGCGCCCGCGGTCAGCACCACCGCGTCGAACTCAGCCTGAAGCCCCGCGGCGGGCAGGCGCTTGCCGACTTCCGTGCCAGTCACGAACTGGACCCCCTCCGCGGCCATCAGGTCGATGCGCCGTTCGACGACGCGCTTGTCGAGCTTCATGTTCGGGATGCCGTACATCAGCAAGCCGCCGATCCGGTCGGCGCGCTCGAAGACGGTGACCCAATGGCCGGCTTTGTTGAGCTGGTCCGCGCAGGCCAGCCCTGAAGGGCCCGAACCGACGACCGCGACCCGTTTGCCGGTGCGCAGGACGGGTGGTTCGGGTCGCATCCAGCCTTCCGTAAACCCGCGCTCGATGATGGTGCACTCGATCTGCTTGACCGTAACCGCTTCTTCGTTGAGGGAGAGGGTGCAGGAGCCCTCGCACGGCGCGGGGCAAACCCGGCCCGTGAACTCCGGGAAGTTGTTGGTCCGCAGCAGACGTTTCAGCGCCTCGCGCCAGAGCCCGCGGTAGACCATCTGGTTCCACTCGGGGATCAGGTTGTGGAGCGGGCAGCCTGAAGCCATCCCGTTGAGCAGCGTCCCGGTGTGACAGAACGGGATGCCGCAGCTCATACAGCGGGCGGCCTGCTCCTGCAACCGCACTTCCGGGAAATCCAGATGCATCTCCAGATAGTCGAGCGCGCGCACGTGCGGCTGGCGGTCCGGGGGCAGCTCGCGCGCGTACTCCATGAATCCGGTGGGTTTGCTCATGAAAGGGCTCCTTGTTGGCGTCTCCCTCAATTTCCACTCACCCGCGCGCTGTCCGCCTTGTTGGCCTCGAACGCGGCCATGATCGCGGCATCACCGCTCAGCCCGGCCCGCTGAAGGTCGTGCAGCATTGTCAGCATCCTTTTGTAGTCCCTGGGGATCACCTTGACAAAGCGCGGGGCCATTTCGTCCCAGCGGTTCAGGATGGCCTGGCTGCGAGCGCTGCCCGTGTGCGCGACATGTTGCCGGATCATCTCGCGCACCGCGGCCGCGTCTTCCTCATCCATCCCCTCCAGGTCTACCAGGTCCCGGTTGCAGCGCTGCGCGAAATCGCCGGCCTCGTCCAGCACGTAGGCGATGCCGCCCGACATGCCGGCCGCGAAGTTGCGACCCGTCGGGCCCAGCACCACGACCCGGCCCCCGGTCATGTACTCGCAGCCGTGGTCGCCGATCGCTTCCACGACCGCGTGCAGCCCGCTGTTTCGCACGCAGAACCGCTCGCCGGCCATCCCGCGGATGTAAGCCTGGCCGCTGGTCGCGCCGTAGAACGCCACGTTGCCGACGATGATGTTTTCCTCCGGCACGAAGGTCGCGCTCGCGGGCGGGTAGACGATGATCCGGCCTCCCGAAAGCCCTTTGCCGACGTAGTCGTTGGCGTCCCCTTCCAGCTCCAACGTGATGCCGCGGGGCACGAACGCGCCGAAGCTCTGGCCGGCCGAGCCCCGGAAATTCAGGTGGATCGTGTCATCCGGCAGACCGGCCGCGCCGTAGCGCCGGGTGACCTCGCTGCCGAGCATCGTCCCGATCACCCGGTCGGCGTTGCGGATGGCCAGGATCGCGCGGACCGGCTCCCCGCGCGCCAGCGCGGGCTCGCACAGCGGGATCAGCACGCGGTAGTCCAGTGTTTGCTCCAGCTCGTGGTTCTGTGCTATCTGGCAATAGCGGCCCACGCTCGGGGGCACCTCAGGCCGGGCCAAAATCCTGGAGAAGTCGAGCGTCCGAGCCTTCCAGTGGTCGATAGGCTGCCGCGGCGTGAGTCTGTCCGACCGGCCGACCATCTCGTCGAAACTGCGGAACCCGAGCTGGGCCATCAGCTCACGGACCTCCTGGGCGATGAAGCGCATGAAGTTCACCACGGAGGCCGGGTCCCCGCGAAAATTCTTGCGCAGCTCCGGGTTCTGGGTGGCCACGCCGAAAGGACAGGTATCGAGATGACACACACGCATCATGGTGCAGCCCAGCGTGACCAGCGGCGCAGTGGCGAAGCCGAACTCCTCGGCGCCCAGCAGCGCCGCGATGACCACATCCCGGCCGGTCCGGAGCTGGCCGTCGGTCTCCAGCACGACGCGGCTGCGCAGGTTGTTGACCAGCAGCGTCTGGTGCGTCTCCGCGACCGCCAGCTCCCACGGCAAGCCGGCATGTTTGATGCCGGTGCGGGGCGACGCGCCGGTGCCGCCGTCGTAACCGCTGACCAGGATCACATCGGCGTGCCCTTTGGCCACCCCCGCGGCGATCGTGCCGACCCCCACTTCCGAGACCAGCTTGACGCTGATCCGGGCGCGCGGGTTGGCGTTCTTCAGGTCATAGATCAGCTCGGCCAGGTCCTCGATGGAGTAGATGTCGTGGTGCGGGGGCGGGGAGATCAGGCCCACGCCGGGGGTGGAGAGGCGCACCCGGGCGATCCAGGGGTAGACCTTGCGACCGGGCAACTGGCCCCCCTCGCCCGGCTTGGCGCCCTGGGCGATCTTGATCTGGATCTCCTGCGCGTGATTCAGATAGAGGCTGGTGACGCCGAAACGGCCCGACGCGACCTGCTTGATCGCGCTGGACCGCGAGTCGCCGTTGGGGCCGGGGATGTAGCGGGCCGGGTCCTCGCCGCCTTCGCCGGAGTTACTTTTGCCGCCGATGCGGTTCATCGCGATGGCCAGCGCCTCGTGCGCCTCCGGGCTGATCGAGCCGTACGACATCGCGCCAGTCTTGAACCGCCGGCAGATCGTCTCCACCGGCTCCACCTCCGCCAGCGGGACGGGCTGCGGCACGAAGTCGAACGCCAGCAGGCTGCGCAGCGTCACCGGAGTCCTGGCCTGGTCGTTGATCAGGGCCGAATACTCCTTGAAGACCGCGTAGTTGCCGGTCTGGCAGGCGAGCTGGAGCTTGTGCACGGTCAACGGGTTCAGGGTGTGATGCTCACCGTCGGAGCGCCACTGGTACGAGCCACCGGTCTCGAGCGTGCCGGTGTCCGCGTTGCGTTGGGCGAACGCGTGACGATGCCGCATCAGCGCCTCTTCCGCGATCACGTCGATCCCAACGCCGCCCACGCGTGAAGCGGTCCCGGTGAAGTAGCGGTCGATCAGCGGTTGGGCCAAACCCAACGCCTCGAAGATCTGCGCGCCGCGGTAGCCGTCCACCGTGGAGATGCCCATCTTCGACATCACCTTGATCACGCCCTTGACGACCGCCTTGATGTAGCGCTCCTCGGCCTGCTCGAAGGTGACCCCAGTGAGCAACCGGCTGGAGAGCATGTCTCGCAGCGTCTCGAAGACCAGGTACGGGTTGACCGCGCCCGCGCCGTAGCCGATCAGCAGCGCGAAGTGGTGTACCTCGCGCGGCTCGCCCGACTCGACGACCAGCCCCACGCGTGTGCGCGTGCCCTGGCGGATCAAGTGATGATGGACGCCCGCCAGCGCCAGCAGGGCCGGGATGGCCGCGTGGGCCGCGTCGATCCCCCGGTCGGAGAGGATCAGGATGGTGGCGCCGGCCTGGATAGCGTGGTCGGCCGCCGCGGCCAGGGCGTCCATCGCCCGCGTCAGCCCGGGCCCGCCCTGCTCGGCCGGGAAACGCGTGGAGAGGGTGGCCGCTTTCAGCCCGGGCCGATCCACCTGGCGCAGCCGCGCCAGCTCCTGGTCGGTCAGGATGGGGCGAGGGATCTTGACCAGGCGACAGCTCTCGGGCCGCGGGCGCAGAAAGTTGTCTTCGGCGCCGAGCGCGACACCCTGACCGATGACGATCTCCTCCCGAATCGCGTCGATGGGCGGGTTGGTCACCTGCGCGAAGAGCTGTTTGAAGTAGCTGTAGAGCAGTTGGGGCTTGTTGGAGAGCACGGCCAGCGGGGTGTCGTTACCCATGGAGCCGATCGGCTCGACGCCGTCGCGGGCCAGCGGGCCGAGGATCAGGTTCAGGTCTTCAAAGGTGTATCCAAAAGCCCGCTGGCGCTGCAACAGGCTCGCCTGCTCCTGGGGCGTCTTCACCGGGGGCTCCGGCAGGTCCGCCAGCGCCACCATGTGCTGGTCCAGCCAGAGGCGATACGGCTGCGCGGCCGCGACCCCTTCCCTGGCCTCCGCGTCGGTGATCAACCGACCCGCGGCCGTGTCGACCAGCAGCATCTGGCCGGGCCCCAGACGTCCCTTACGCCGGATCGTGTGGGGCGGCAGGTCGATCACCCCGACCTCCGAGGCCAGGATCACCAGGCCATCCTCAGTCAGGTAATAACGTGATGGGCGTAGCCCGTTGCGGTCCAGCACCGCGCCGACGACCGTGCCATCGGTGAACGCGACCGCGGCCGGGCCATCCCACGGCTCCATCAGGCAACTGTGGTACTCGTAGAAGGCGCGCCGCGCATCGCTCATGGTTTGAGCGCAGCCGTTCTCCCACGGCTCGGGGATCATCATCATGATGGCGTGTGCCAGGGGGTAGCCGCCGAGGACGAGCAGTTCCAGGGCGTTGTCGAACATGGCTGAGTCACTGCCGTCGGGGTCCATGATCGGAAACAGGTCGGGCAGGTCCGGCCCGAAAAGGTCGGAGGCGAGCGTCGCCTGGCGGGCGTTCATCCAATGGACGTTGCCGCGGAGCGTGTTGATCTCGCCGTTGTGCATGGCGTAGCGGAACGGCTGTGCGCGCTCCCAGCTCGGGAAGGTGTTGGTGCTGAAGCGCGAATGCGCCAGGGCCAGCGCGGTGTCCATCGCGGGGTCGCGCAGCTCCGGGTAGAACGCCTCCAACTGCGTGGCCGTCAACATTCCTTTGTAGACGATGGTTCGATGGGACAGGCTGGCGATGTAGCAGCGGTCGCCGCCCGGCAGATCGGCCTGGCGGACCGCCCGTTCGGCGTGGCGGCGGATCACGTAGAGTTTGCGCTCAAAGGCCATGTCGTCGGTGATCTGCTGGTCGCGGCCGATGAACAGTTGGCGGACAATGGGTTCGCGGGAGCGGGCGGTCGCGCCGAGCGAGGCGCCGTTCGTGGGCACGGTGCGCCAGCCGAGCACTTGCTGGCCCGCCTCGCGCACGGTCTTTTCCAGGATCGCCTCACACGCGCGACGTTGGTCCGGGTCGGGCGGCAAGAACACCATGCCCACGCCGTATGCGCCGGGCTCGGGCAGGGCGATGTCCTGTGCGGCGCACGCCGTGGCCAGGAATGCGTGCGGCGTTTGGAGCAAGACGCCGGCCCCGTCCCCCGTGTTTGGCTCACAGCCGCACGCCCCGCGGTGGCGCATGTTCGCCAGGGCGGTCAGCGCATGGCGCAGGATCTGATGTGAGCGGCGGCCGTGGATGTCCGCCACAAACCCGACGCCGCAAGCGTCGTGCTCGCGCCGCGCGTCATAGAGCGAGCCGTTCAACAGCCTTTGATCCGGCACGTACATGGGAACCCCTCTCGTTTGTTATTCGACTTGGGTGCGCGACGTTGCGAGGAGGGTCTCTTCGTTGAGGCGGCGCGGGAAATAAGAAGGCCGCTCTCCCGGTTGGCGCCGGAGGAGGCGGCCTCGACATCGAGTTCGGTGTGCAGACGACGACACATAATCGGCAGCCACACCGTCCGCGGCCATCGGTTGGGCGGGCAGAGCGGCTGGCTCGGATTGGGGCCAGTTATATCACAGGAGCCGACAGTCGTCAAGCGCGGGGAAAGTCACACCAGGAATTCCAAATATGGACCCGAAGCTGGTGTCATTCTGAGCGGGTTGACGCCTAAACTAACGCAACGAGGTGCGTCCAGCGAAGCCTGCCCTGAGGCCCCTCCTGAGTTTATCGAAGGGCCAGGCCGAAGGGAATCTCTGGGCTGCAACGAGAACTTATCCTGAGCGCAGCGAACGGATTCCCTTCGGCTGCGCTCAGGACATGCTTCGCTGGGTTCTCGCCGTTGCGAATGGATCGGGGCTAACCCGCTCAGACGGTGTCCTGAGCCCGTCGAAGGAATGACAAGGCACATTTGGAATTGCTGAAAGTCACACCGGACCTGCGCGGCCTGCGATCTCAGGCGAATCGTTCTGCGGTCAGGATCCCGCTGAACGCGACATGCGCGTCCGCGACTGCTTTGGCGCGCCAGCGGGCATCGCCCGGCGCATACAGCTCAGCGAACGCGTCCCGGATGCGGGCCTCGGCCGGCGGGTTGACGCCGTGCCAATACAGCCGGTTCTCTTCCACCATAGTGCGCATGCTCCGCAGCCCCGCCAGAATAGAATCGCCGTAGGCGCCGAACTCGAAACTCGTGGCGTAGAGCTGCTTGTCCGGGAAAGCCTCCCGCTGAAGGGTGTAGACCCAGTCGATCATGTCGCCCCGCAAGGCGTAGAACTCATTCGGGGTCGTCTTCACCACCAGCGGATACGCGAACCGTTGCGCCAGCTCGGTCGATGCGCGGGGCTCCCACCGAGAGTTGACCAGGCTCATCTGGTAGCGCGGCCCGTAGCCGGTGTGCATGTCCAGGTGCAAGATTTGCCGGTAGCGGGCGATGTGCGCCCGGAATAGCCGCATCAGCACGGCCGTCTCTTCCGGGACCGTCCTCCCCCCGAAATAGATGCCCTGTGGGTGGCGGTATTGGCCCTCCAGCGTGATCGCTTTCAGCCGGCCCGGCCCCACGGTGACCAGCGCCCGCAGCAGCCGCGCGGCGAACGCCAGCCGGCTCCAGGCCAGGGAGCGCACCGCGCCGCGCGGGTTCAGCAACGGCATCAACTGATCGTAGCCCGGGTTGAAGGTCGCGTCGTAGAGCCGCTCGGCCGGCGCGTCGCCGGCGTCCCAGATGAAGGTGCGGTTCAGGTCCACGTTGGCCGCGTTGGTGCGCCGGCGGTGCGCCATCCCCCACGGGTTGATCGCGTGGATCAGCAGCAGGCCGGTGTTGGCCGGGGCCAGGCGCGGGAGATACGCCTCGATGAACAGTTGGAGCATCGCCGCGCCTACGTAGCCCTCGATCCCGTGTTCGCCGGTGGTCAGGATCAGGAGCTTCTCCTGCTGGCCCGTGGCCGGCGCCTCGATCCAGTCGATCGTGGTCGTCTCGTCTCCGGCGACCGCGTGCCGCGCCAGGTGGGCGGCGGGCCAGCGAGCCTGCACCCGCGGCAACTCGTCGCGAAACCTGCTCCGGGCGGCCTGGTAGCTTGCGGGGAAAAGCTCAGGGGTCTCGGTCATCGCGCGATCCATTCAGAACGGCCCGAACCGGATCGCCACCGCGATGGCCAGGAACGCGACTTTTTGCTCCATGAGGCCTCCGTGGGTGGAATGGCCGATTTCTTACCCCAACGCGACATCCAGGATCATCATGACCGCGAACCCCAGCATCGCGCCTACGGTGGGGATGTCCGTGTCCTTGCCGGTCTGCGATTCCGGGATCAACTCCTCGACCACCACGAAGATCATGGCGCCGGCCGCGAAGCTCAGGGCGTAGGGCAAGATGGGCCGCATCAAGAGCACGGCCGCCGCGCCGATCACGCCTGCGATCGGCTCCACGACCCCAGACAACTGGCCGTACCAGAAGCTCTTCCA
>MNXL01000406.1:11013-15685 GCA_001871755.1 Anaerolineae bacterium CG2_30_64_16 | reverse complement strand
GACCCGGCTGAAGGTGGGGAGGGTGATTCTCCCTGCCAGACCGAAGGAGGCGCCATCTACGGTTTGCCCGGCGAAAGCGCGCAGCAGCTCTCGTATTTGGCTTTCCTTCGCCAGTCCGAGTTGGGCCGCCGTCTGCTGGTAGAGGCGATCCAGATGCGCCAAGAGCGCCGGCAGATCCACCGGCGGCGTGGATGGAGGCACCTCGATGCCGCGGGTGACCATAGCTACCCAGTAGCGCAGGACGGGATCGCGGTAGAAGTAGTGCTTGCGCGGCTTGCGGCCGCCGTTACTGCGACCCCTCGACGAGGCTCGGGACAGGCGGGGCTCGGGACAGGCCCTTCGACGCGGCTCAGGACAGGCTTCGACGGTAGCGACCAGCAGATCCACCTCGACCAGCCAGCGCAGATACTCGCTGGCGGCAGCGTGACTGACCCGCAAGTGGCGGGCGATCTCGGCCGCGCTGAGCCCATCCTCGGCCGCCAGCACGTCCAGGACCGCCTTGAGGGCGGTGTAACCACGAGCTTTCTGCAAGGACAGATCGTAAATGTAGCGGCAGAATTCGTAGATGCGGCCGGTGCGGGAGAGGGTTTCGGTGACGAAAGCACGCCGGATGGCATCGCGATCCAAAGCGCGGTCTGGGGTCTGTCCAGAGGAGGCCAGGCGCAGCCGCTCGGCGAGGATGGTGATGTAGTAGGGATGGCCCTGGGTCAGGAAGTGGATCTCGTCTGCAACCTCGCCGCGTTGGGGTTCGGCGGGCAAGTCCGGCAGGAGTTTCTCCAATAAAACGGCTGTGGCGTTCGGCGGGAAGTTGTCCAGGGGTATCTGGGTAAACTGGACGAAGAGGGGGCTGGCAGGGTCGGCCATGAGGCGGTGCATGACGGCCACGGCCGACCCGGCCAGAAAGTAAGCCACGTCTCCCTGGCTTTGGGTGAAGGAGCGGAAGAGCGCCAGGAGATTGCGGATATCGGGCAGGTTCTGGAGATGTTCCAGTTCCTGGAATTCGTCCAGGATCATGATCACCTTAAGCCCCGTTTCGTGCGCCAGGTCTTGCGGAAAAGCAAAGGCCAGGCGCAGGAGGTGCTGGCGATCGGGCCGGAGGGCCTGTCGTTCCTGGAGAAGCGTGCGGACGACCCGTTCGGCCACCTGGCTCTTGCCGGCCACCAGGCCGGGCAGGGCGGCCGGTTCCAGATAGTCCCAGGGGCTGCCCTGGCCGCGGGTCAGGTACCAGTAGCAGACGGCGCCAATGTAGGCGGTGGCGAAACCTTCGGCCGAGGCGCACTGGCCTTCCAGATCCAGGTAAACTGGCAGCACCGGCCCACCTTGCTCCAGGGTGCGCGCCACGAACTCCTTGAGAAGCAGCGATTTGCCGATACGGCGGGTCCCGAAGAGGGAGACATAGGGAAAGGGGATCCCTGCGTGCAGGCGCTGGCAATATGCTTCCAGGAGACGCAACTCTTCTTCACGGTCGGTGAACAGGCGGCGCAGTTCGTCAGGATAGAGATAGAGGCTCATAATAAGGGTATTCTCCCTTCCTATCAAATGCCCTTATTATAGCCGATTTGCGGTCTCTGTCAAGGTGGAGGCCTGCCGGCCGAGCGGCTGGAATACTGGCAGAAGCGCGCCACCCGCGAGTGGTCGCTGCGCCCTGGCCCGATGCTGACGTTCCTCAAGGGGATGAATAGCTGGGAGGGGTTCAAGAGCGCGGTCAGCGTGGCCTGGCAGACGGTGAGGTTTATGATGGGGACCGCTTGATTGAGAATCCAACCCCTTGGCTTGGCGCTCGGACTGGCTACTGCGTTCATTCTGACGGCGCTGATCGGCGTCTGGGCCGCGTATGACCGCCAGGTGGCGTGGCCCCGTTTCTGGTTGATCGCCGCGGGCGTTGCAATGGCCGTCTCGATAGCCTGGGCCGGCCGCCGCTGGGGTGAGCCGGCCTGGGGGGGGATCGGCCTGGGGTGTGGGCTGTTGGCAGGAGCCGTCGGCCTTTACTTTCTCCTGGCCAACGATTGGCAGACTGGCGCAACCACAAAGTTCGACTTCGTCCAGCGCCTGGGACTGTGGGTCCAAACACATCGCCCCGCGGTCTCGCTGCCGGAAGACCTGAACGGCAACGTGGCCGGCGGCGCGCTGGCGCTCCTGTTGCCCCTGGGGACCGCAGGAACCGTCTGGGCCTGGCGCCGTTGCAAGGCGTTGGCCCTGGCCGGCGGTGGGGCGCTGACCCTGGCCCTGGCGGCGCTCTTCCTGACCGCCTCGCGCGGCGCATGGGCGGGTTTGGCCGGCGGCATCCTCGTCGCCTGGGCGATACGCTGGCGCAAGGCCCACGGTTGGCTGTTAGCGGCCCTGGTCGTCGTGCCGGTTGGGCTTTTCGTGGCGGCCGTGGCGTTGCCCGGCTTCGACCGCTGGCTGGGGAACTTCGGCGGCGGCGGCTCGGCCGTGGGGCGGGCGCAATTGTGGCGCGATGGGTTGGCGTTGCTCGGCGATTACCCGTTTACGGGGGGCGGGCTGGGCATGACCACGATGGTCTACTCGACCTATGGCCTGCTGTTGCATGTCGGCTTCACCACGCACTTTCACAACCTTTTCTTACAAATCGCCTTCGAGCAGGGCCTGCCGGGGCTGGCGGCTTTCATCGCGATGCTGGTCATCGGGGTGTGGCAGGCCATGCAGGGCGTGTCGTCGGCAGATGGGCCGGGGCGCATCTATCCTCTGGCAGCCGTCGCGGCGCTGACGGCCCTGGTGATCCACGGCACGGCCGATGCCGGCCTGTACGCCAGTCGCTTGGCGCCGGTGCTGTTTCTCCCACTGGGCTTTGCCCTGGGGATCGGGCCGGTAGAAGCCCGGCCATCGCGCACGACAGAGATCGCGGGCCTGGTGGCAGCCAGCGTCGCGTTGAGTCTGTTGCTGTTGCCGGCCAGCCGGGCGGTGTTTCGCAGCAACCTGGGCGCCGTGGCCCAGACGCGCGCCGAGCTTGTGATCTACACCTGGCCCAAGATCCCCATCCAGGACGCGCTGCGCCGCTCGCCCACGGTAGACCTGGCGCCCGCCATCGCTTATTATGGGGCTGCCCTGGCCGACGCGCCATGGCTGGCGAGCGCCAACCGGCGCCTGGGGCAGATCGAGCTTTCCCGCGGCGACTATGCCGCGGCCAGGGAACACCTGCTGGCGGCCTACCACAGCGCGCCCGATCAGCAGGCCAACCGCTTCCTGTTGGGCGAGAGCTACGCGATCGCCGGCCAGGTAGAGGAAGCCGCCGCCCTCTGGCGCACCGTGGGCGCCCGGGCGTGGTGGGACGAGGACTGGATCGGCTGGCAGGCGTTTCGGCTGCGGCAGTGGTGGTACGAGAGCATCGGAGAGCCTGAGAAGAGCCGGCGCATCGGTGTGGTCATCGAGCAACTGTCGCAGGACGCCCGTGCGCGTTAACCGTGAGCGTCACGACTTTGGGACTTCCGCCGATGCGTAAGCGGGCGGCTGCGACACCCCCATCTGACCGGCGCAGTCATCGCCTCAACTGGACGCTGCCGGACGGCATTTGACGCCAGGGAAGGCGCAGGGTAAAATGTGTGGGTCAGAATCGAGCATGGACGAATGGCAGGGAGGGGTATCTGAATGGGCGCCAATATTGCTATCGCGGTCGAGCCGCTAGTTCGACGACAGATCTTTGCTACCGAGGAACAGGCCGCGCGAGAGTTAGTACGGGATTACATACTGCGACAGATCGCGACTTTGCAGCGGGAAGTAACCCGCTTTGAGCGCAGATATGGCATGCGTTTCGAGCGTTTCGGCGAGTATCTGCACGAACGCTCGATGCTGTTGCAGACCAGCGAACTGGCGCCCCAGCAACGACAGGCCCTCGGCCAGGCCGTCATGCAGGAAGAGGATGATTGGCTCGACTGGAAAGCAGCCCAAGAGATGCTGGAAAGCTGGCTTGGGGTGCGCCGAGAGGTGGCCGCGTGACATCTCTGCCATCTCTGCTTGGAGCCTGAGCGCAGCGCTCCAAGCGCATCCCTTGTGCAAACGGGTGGTCGAAATCGAAACTCGGGAGTTCGCAGCCGATCAATTCATCTTCAAGATCAGGGCGGAATTCACCCACAAGACAAGCTTCCAGGCACGCATCTACTTCAACCGGGGCCACATTGACTACGCTTACCAGCTTTTCGCAGACACCCCGCTGCTGCGCTGGGACAACAAGGAAGAATTCCGGTCTATCACAACGTATCCACATCATCATCATGATGCGCAAGGGGACATCGCCCCTTCCCCGCTTACTGGCGACCCGATCGCCGATCTCCAAACGGTGTTGGTGATGGTGTCGCAATTCCTGTCTACATACAAACCTGAATGATGCCCGACATCACCATCCGCGTCGACCACCTGAACAAGCTCTACCCCATCGGCCGCGCCCAGCAACGCCACGATACCACTTCGATCCTTCGACGCTGCTCAGAGCCTGCCCTGAACGCAGTGAAGGGACAGGCTGTGCTCAGTGCAAGCCTACGCGACGCTTTGGTGAACGATTAGCCACGAATCCTTCGACCCGGCTCAGAGCTTGCCCTGAACGCAGTGAAGGGACAGGCTTCGCTCAGTGCAAGGCTCAAGATCCTCTTCCACATCACCGAGCCGACCGAGGGCCGTTCCGGCGTTGGAACGTTCAAACGTTGCCACTATACGAAGC
>MNXL01000406.1:0-11004 GCA_001871755.1 Anaerolineae bacterium CG2_30_64_16 | reverse complement strand
CGAAGCTACCGATGCTTCGCTCCACTCCGTTGCGCTCAGCATGACACCCTATGAGTGTCATTCTGAGGGAGCGTTCTGTGCGACCGAAGCATGCCCTGAGTTGGACCGAAGGGAATCGGTGACTTATACGAAGCCACCGATGCTTCGCCGAGCGCAGCCCCTCAGCATGACACCCTATGAGTGTCATTCTGAGAGAGCGTTTTGTGCGACCGAAGCATGCCCTGAGTTGGACCGAAGGGAATCGGTGACTTATACGAAGCCACCGATGCTTCGCTCCACTCCGTTGCGCTCAGCATGACTGTCTCGGCGTGTCATTCTGAGGGAGCGGTTTGTGCGACCGAAGCATGCCCTGAGTTGGACCGAAGGGAATCGGTGACTTTTCAAGCGTCACCGATGCTTCGCTCCACTCCGTTGCGCTCAGCATGACATCATGAAGAGGCAACCCATGACCACACCGCGGCAGTACTACGTTTACATCCTGGCCAACCGCACCCGCCGCCTTTACACAGGTGTCACGAATGACCTCCGGCGCCGGGTCTGTGAGCACAAGCATCGGCTCATCGAAGGCTTCACCAAACGGTACAACATCGACCGCCTCGTCTACTACGAAACCATACCGGATGTCAAGGTCGCCATCGCCCGCGAGAAGCAGATCAAGGGCTGGCTGCGCGCCAGGAAGATCGCGTTGATCGAATCGACCAACCCGGCGTGGCAGGACTTGAGCGAGGAGTGGGAGGGATAACTTGACTAGAATCCTCGTCACCGGCGGGGCCGGGTTCATCGGCTCGCACATCGTCGATCGTTATCTCGAACTGGGGCACGACGTCCTGGTCGTGGACAACCTGGCCACCGGCTACCGGGAAAACGTCAACCCCAAGGCGCGTTTCTACCAGGCCGACGTGCGCGATGGGGAGTTCGCCCGCCTGATCCTGCTGGAGCGGCCGGAGGTGATCAACCATCACGCGGCCCAGACGATGGTGCGCGTCTCGACCGAGCAGCCGGCCTACGATGTGCAGGTGAATGTCTTGGGTCTGCTGAACCTGTTGCGGGCCGCGGCCGAAGCGGGCGTGCGCAAGGTAATCTTCGCCTCGTCGGGCGGCACGGTCTATGGCACCTGCAAGCGGCTGCCGATCACCGAGGAGCAGCCGTTCGCGCCCGAAAGCCCCTACGGCATCAGCAAGGCGGCGAGCGAGTACTACCTGCGCTACTACGCGGCGGTCTACGGCCTGCGCTACTCCGCGCTGCGTTACGCCAACATCGTCGGCCCGCGCGACACCGTCTCCAGCGAGCACGTGATCACGGTCTTTGCCAACCGCCTGCTGGCGAGGTTACCGCCGGTGATCCACTGGGACGGTGAGCAGGCGAAGGACTACCTGTACGTGGAGGACGCGGTGGAGGCCAACGTCCTGGCGCTCGAGCGCGGGGACGACCAGGCGTACAACATCGGCTCGGGGCGTCCGGTGTCGGTCAACGCCATCTACCAGATGCTCGTGGACATCACCGGCATCCGTATTCCGGCCGGGCACGGCCCCAAACGCGCCGGCGACGTGCGGCTCTTCTATTTCGACTGCAGCAAGGCGGAGCGGGAGCTGGGCTGGCGGCCACGCATCCCGTTCGAGGAGTGTCTGGCTCGCACGGTGGCGTGGTATCAAGCTGAGGTTGAGGTCGAGAAGCGCTGCCCGCTATAAGTCGGTTGCCAATCTGCCCAAATCGTGTTACCATCCAGCCACATCTCAGCCTTGACTTTAGTCTCGACCTCAGTTTGATCTGGAGGCAGTTGATTATGAGCAGCGCGCCACAAGTCCAAACGGTTGCTCCGCCCGGGCACCTATCGCACCCGCTCCCGAAGAGCGTTCCCCATGCGCCGGCGCGTTCATCCGCGCCGCCGCCGTTGACCGCCGGCGACCGCCTGACGCGCGCGGAGTTCGAGCGGCGCTACGAAGCGCACCCGGAGATCAAGATAGCTGAGCTCATCGAAGGAGTGGTGTATATGCCATCCCCTACGCATGTCAGGAAACACGGAGAACCTCACGGCCGGATCATGACCTGGCTCGGAGTGTACAGCGCCTCAACGTCAGCAATCCGCCTTTGCGACAACACCACCGTTCGTTTAGACTTCGAGAATGAAGTCCAGCCCGATGCGTTGTTGCGCCTGGAGTCCGCCCTGGGAGGACGGTCTCAGATTACCCCGGACGATTACCTGGCCGGCCCACCGGAGTTGGTCGTGGAGATCGCGGCTTCCAGCGCGGCCTACGACCTGCACGACAAGCGCCGCGTCTACCAGCGCACGGGCGTGCCGGAATACCTGGCGTTGCAGGTCTACGAGCAGGAGGCGACCTGGTTCGTCCTGCGCGAGGGGGTCTACGAGCTGTTGCCGGCGGACGAGGCCGGCATCCTGCGCAGCGAGGTCTTCCCCGGCCTGTGGCTGAACGCCCCCGCCTTCTGGGCCAATGATCTTGCGACTGTTCTGGCGACGTTGCAGGAGGGGCTGGCGTCGCCGGAGCACGCGGCGTTTGTGGCAAAGCTATAGGCCTTCAGAGAAAGATTTGGACTTTCTGGTATAATGCCCCTTCGTAGGGCTCGTCACAGGCCTGGCTGTCTGCATGTGCAGATCCGCTTCGGCGAGCCAACCGCAAATCTGTGACACGAAGGGGGCGACGAAATGCGCATTCGTATTAGCCTGAGTTCTCGATGTGTCGAGCAACTGATCGAGCGTTTGCACCGGGCGTATGCGATGGGTCAACTGCGGTTGGTGAAGCGGATTCATGCCATCCTGTACATCGTGGAGGGCAAGTCCGTGGACGATGTCAGCACCACATTGGATTTGAGCCCTCAGACGATCTACAACTACCTGGCGGCGTTCATCCTGAAAGGTCTCGACAGTCTGGTGTATCAGCGTCCAGCCGGTCGTCCCCCAAAGTTGACCAAAACTCAACGAAAGGAGTTGGCAAAGCTCATCGACGACGGTCCCGAGGCAGCGGGGTACGACTGTGGCGGTTGGAACACTTGCTTGATTCAAGACCTGATCCTCACCCGCTTCGGTGTAGAATACAACCCGCATTACATTGCGGAGTGGTTGAAGAACATGGGCTATTCGTATCAGAAAGCCCGGTTCGTCTCCGACCACTTGGCGGATGTGGCGCCAGAGCAACAGGAATGGATGGATAAGACGTGGCCGGAGTTGTTGCGTCAGGCGAAAGCGCGCGACGCGTTGGTGTTGTTTGGCGACGAGTGCAGCTTTGCGCAATGGGGGTCGTTGAGCTACACTTGGTCGAGACGCGGACACCAGCCCTTGGTCAAGACGAGCGGTCAGCGCAGAGCCTACAAAGTGTTCGGCTTCATCGACTACTTCTCGGGCGCGTTTTTCTACGCGGCCCACACGGGCAAGTTCACTTCCGAGAGCTACCAGGCCTTCATCCGCGAGGTGTTGTCTCGCACGCGCAAACACCTGTTCATCATCCAGGCTGGCGCCAAGTACCACACCAGCCGAGCGATGAAGGAGTTCTTCGCGGCCCACACTGACCGCATCACGATGTATCAACTGCCGCGCTATTCGCCGGACTTCAACCCGATCGAGTATCTGTGGCGCAACGTGAAAAAACAGGCCACCCATCTGCGCTATTTTCCGACGTTTGCGGACTTGACCAAGAAGGTTGACGAGAAACTCCAGTATTTTGCTGACCTGCCCACTTCGATCAAAGGGCTGCTGGGCAAGTACTGCGAGACCCTCGGCGAAGTCACCGCGTAGGAGTTAAAAACCTTTTTCTGAAAAACTATACCAGGATGGCGGATTGTGGTACACGGCATCCGGCACATATGGCTATTCCCAAGCCACCTTCAACAGTGTCCAGGTGAACGGGGTATCGTATCCTCTCAATAGATAGGGGCATCGCCATCACGTGCCTGGCACTTTTCGGAAGTGCCAGGCACGTTCGCCCCAGATTATTGAGAAGATACGGGGTATCCGTGTTCTCACGTTTTGCGTTGACGAGCAACACCCCCACGTCGTCCAACTTGATCAGCCTGGCCTCCTTCACCGCCGCGCCGCTGGCGCGCGGCGTGCTGCTGACCTGGGAAACCGCCAGCGAGCTGGATACGGCCGGCTTCAACCTGTGGCGGGGCGACGCGGCCGATGGCCCCTACGCAATGGTCAACGCCGCGCTGATCCCCGCAGTCGGCGGCCCGACCTGGAGCGCCAGCTACACGTTAACCGACGCGACGGTGGCCGACCGCGCAACCTACTACTACAAGCTGGAGGAGATAGACGTTTACGGCCTGAGCGCCTTCCATGGCCCGACGGCCGTCACCGTCGGCATGGCCCAGGGCTGGCGCTATCTGCCACTGGTGGGCCGCTAGGAGCGGCGCGATGCCGCGCGCCGCGTATCGTTTCTTCGATGCGCCCTTTGTGGTGGAGACCGACTCGGCCGCCTTCTTGGCGCAATTCGATGCCGCGTACGAGCGGTTCAGAGCTGCCGACGAAGCCGATGCGCCGGTCTACCGGGTGACGCTGGCGGGCCGGCCCACAGCCGAGATCGAAGGTGAAGCCTGGCGCGCCGCGGATGCTGAGGCGCTCAGCGCCTACGCCTACAACGCCATCCTGAACGCAGCCACGGCCAGGGTGCGCAGTCACTTCTTGTTTCACGCGGCGGCCGTGGCTGCGCCGGACCGCAGCGGGGTCATCCTGGCCGGCGGGGCCGGGCTGGGGAAGACGACGCTGACCGTCACCTTGTTGCAGCGTGGCTACGGCTTCCTCTCGGATGACGTGGCGGTCGTGGGCCGCGGCGATGGCCAGCTCCATCCTTTTCCGCGGCGCCTGGGCGTGCGCGTCGAGGGTGGGCGACCGGGTGAAAAGCGCCTGCTCGACGTGACGGAGATCGCGCCGGGCAGCCTGAGCGATCCGACCAGCTCAGGCTGCCCGGCGCGTTTTTTGTTCCTCCTGACAGACGCCGCCGCCGGCAAGCCGGCCGCGACGTTTAGGTACCTGGTGCTCGACCGCGCTGACGAAGCGCTGCTGGCCGATTTGCGGACCGTTCCAGGGGTACAGGCGGTGCGCGTGGCGCAGAGCCAACCCTATCCCGTCCTGCAGGTTGACCTGGCGCGCGGGGCCTGGTCCGCAAGCGAACCGGCCATCCAGGACGTCTGCCGGCGGCGCGAAGTTTTGCTGTTCGAGGCGACGACCGGCCCGGCCGCGCCGCCCGCTTTCAGCGTCCACCCCGAGCTGACCCGGCTCACGCCCACGGAGGCCGCACAAGCTCTGCTCGGCCATCTCAAGGGCGGGCCGCGTTCGGCGTTGCTCGGCTCTGTCTTCGGCGGCAGCGCGGCCCGGCTCTACCTGGCACTCGTCGGTCTGGCCGGCCGCATGGCCTGTTATCGGCTGCGCGTGGGCCGGCTGGATGCGCTGGTCGAGTTGATCATGGTGACGACGAGTGCGACAGGAGAGCCGAGAGAGCATGTCAGGTCGTAATCGTCAAGTCGCCCATCTGTTGTCCACCCTGCTCCTGGCGCTTGCCTGGTGGGGGGCCGCTGCGGGTAGGGCCAATTGCCAATTGGCCCTACAACCTCTCAAGGTCTTCGTAGACCAGGATGGCATCGTACAGCTCACGGCCGCTGACCTGGCCGGCGCCGGCTGGGACCTGGCGCAGCTCGACCCGCGCACGTTCCGGCTGACCGCCCAGGGCGCGGAGGCAGCGCTGCGGATACCAGGCGGCGACGACGGCGCGCTCGATGCGGGCGACGCGGTCATCTTCTACGGCCAGGCCATGACCGGCCCGTACACGCGGCGCAACGTCTACTGGCTGACGGCCGGCGGCGCGCCTGGATTGCGCATGGCCGAGCGGGACGTCACGCCGAGCCATGGCGATCCGGTCGCGGCGAACTGGCCGGCCACCCTGCACGTCGAACAGGACGTTGCGCCGTGGGGCTACTGGCAAAATCCACCCGGTCGAGAGACCCAAGACCATTGGTATTGGACCTGGCCGCTCACCGCGTCGGCCACCGCGACCCTGACCTTCGAGATGCCGCCCTTCGACCCGGCGGGCAACGTTGCTCTGCGGGTGTCCCTGGCCGGCAAGACCGACGACTACGGCGCAGGCGACGACCACCACACGCGGGTCGCGCTGAACGGGGCCGTGCTATCCGACATGCACTGGGACGGCAGGATTGTGTTCGTGCAAGCCGCAGCCGTGCCGCCGGCCCTGCTGGCCGCGGGGACCAACACGGTGACGCTCCAAACCCTGGCCGATACCGGCGCACGGGCCAACGAGGTATACGTCAACTGGCTGGAGGTGGACTATGCCGCCCGATACGTGGCGCAGGGCGATCGGTTGGCCTTCGCCGCGCCTGGAACGGACGCCTACCGGTTTCAGGTGGCCGGTTTCATCAGCCCGGACGTGGAGGCGTTCGATCTCACCGATCTGGGGCGGCCCGTCCGGCTGCTGAACATTCAGACTGCGCCGGAGGCCGGGGCTTTCACCGCGATCTTCGAGGATCGGCCGGCCGCCGCGACGCGTTACCTGGCCCAAACCGCGGCTGGCCGCCGATCGCCGGCTGGCCTGGTCGCGGACACGCCTTCCGATTGGCGCAGCCCGGCCCACGGCGCCGACGAGATCATCCTGGCCTACGACGGTTTCTACACCGACACGTTGCCGCTTGCGGCCCACCGCCAGGCCCAGGGCCTGCGCGTGGCGGTCGTGCGCGTGACAGATGTCTACGACGAGTTCGGCGATGGCCTGGCCACCCCCCAGGCGATTCGCGACTTTCTGGCTTACGCTTACGTCAACTGGGCGCCGCCCGCGCCGCGCTACGTCCTGTTAATCGGCGACGCCAACCTGGACTACCTGGATCGCTTCCGCACGGGCCGGCCCAACTTCGTGCCCACCTTCATCTTCGACGCGGACGACGTGGGCGAGACGGCCAACGACACCTGGTTCGGCCAGGCCACCGGCCACGCGCCCGTGCCCGACCTGGCCCTGGGCCGGCTGCCCGCCCGCAGCCCGGACGACGTGCGCATCATGGTCGCGAAGATCATGGCCTACGAAGCCGCGCCCGTTGACGTCTGGCAGGGCCGGCTGCTCTTCGTGGCCGACAACGCGCCGGAACACCAGGCTGCGGCCGAGCTGTGGGCTGCGCAGATGCCCGGCGGCTACCGCGTGCAATCCATCCTGGCCGGCCGCTATCCGCCGGGCAACCCGACCGCCGACCTCGTCCAGGGCATCAACCGGGGCGCGTTCCTGGTCAGCTACGTCGGCCACGGCAACTTCGACCGCTGGGGCGTATGGAGCGGCGGGCGGCTGTTCGACGTGACGACGGTCAAGGCGCTGACCAACCGCGAGCGCCTCCCCGTGGTCATCACGGCCGACTGCCTCAACGGCTTCTTCGTCCACCCCTATACCGACGAAACGATGGCCGAGGCGTTGGTGCGCAAGGCCGACGGCGGCGCCATCGCCGTCTGGAGCCCCACGGCGCTCGGCTGGCTCTCGCATCAGGTCATCCTGTTCGAGAAGTTCTCCCGCGCCCTGTTCAGCGCGCCCGCGCCGGCCTTGGGCGACGTCATCCTGGCGGCCAAGCGCAACGCATTCCAACAGGGCGTCAAGTCGGAGATGATCGAAAGTTTCACTCTGTTCGGCGACCCGGCGCTGCGCCTGCGGCTGACGGCTGTCCGCAGCGGCTACCTGCCCGTGATCGTCAGGGGCGTAGGACCATGACTGCTCCGCAGGCCAAACTTCCCGTCTCGGAGGCTGTGCTTGAGATCGCCTTGGACGTCTGGGCCGAAACCGGCCGCCACAGCCGGTGGCCGGTGCAGGGCGCCAGCATGTGGCCCCTTCTGCAGCCGGGCGACGTCGTGGAAGTCGCTCATGGCAAGCAAGGAGCCTGCCCTGAGGCCCCTCCCGAGTTCAGCGAGGGGTGCAGCGAAGGGATCAGGGTCGGCGACATATTGGTCTATCGAGCCGGGGAGCGCGTGGTGGTGCATCGCCTATTGCGTCGGGCAGGAGACTCGTGGCTCCTGGGCAGCGATCATCTACCGGCGGCCGATGCGCTGATCCCGAGTGAGGCGATCATCGGCCGGGTGATCGCGGTTCAGGCGCCGACCGGGCGGCTCGATCTGACATCCCGCCCGGCTCGCTGGCTCGGCCGCCTGATAGCGGCCTGTCACCCGTGGCGCTCCCGCCAGGGGCTGCGCCGGGTGGTCAGGTTGCTTGCGCACCTCCAGCGAAGCATACATGCTGTGGGCGGCGGCACGGCCACTGAAAAGCGCACGCAAAGGCGCAAAGAGCGCAAGGAATAAGGTGAGTCCATCCAGTCGTCTTGGCGTCTTGGCATGAGACCGGCACCGAGTATTCTCAGGACAAGGAGTTTGCGCCCATGAGTAGCCGCTTCGTCTTTGCCGATCTGCCGGCCGAAGACAGGCTCCTTTTGCTGTGCGCCCGCATTGATCTATCGGCCGGCGAACGAGAGGCGTTGGCGCAGTTGACGTGCGAGCCGCTCGCGTGGGATACGGCGTTGAGCGGAGCGATCCGGCAGGGCGTCACGGTGCTGCTCTATCATCACCTGCGAACGCTGGGCGCTGCGGCCATCGTCCCTGCCGCCGTGCTGGAGCGGCTGGCGCAGATGCATCAGGTCGTCCAGCTCCAGGTCATGCGCCAACGGTTCGAGGCGACTCGCCTGCTGGGTGCGCTGCACGCTGCCGACGTGCCGGTGATGCCCCTCAAAGGCCTGGCGCTGCGGGAGAGCATCTATCCCGATCCGGCCCTGCGACCCAGCGGCGATATTGACCTGCTGGTCAGAGCAGAGCACGTCCGGCAGGCCGAGTCTGCGTTGCAGGCGCTTGGTTATCTCCCAGACGAAACCTACCACCCCCGCGCCTGGTACCGTCCCGCCAACAGTCACCATCTGGTTCCCTACCGGCTGCCCGGCCGAGATGTCCAGGTGGAGGTCCACTGGGACCTGGCGCCGCCGGAAGTCCATCTCCCCGCTGATGTTGAGGGCATCTGGACGCGGGCTGTGGCCGGGCAACTGGCCGGGCGTCCCGTATGGCTGCTCGCGCCCGAGGACCTGCTGCTCCACCTGACGCTGCACGCTTCCCTGTTGAGCCGCTTCTTGACCCGCCTGCATCACCTGGTGGACGTCGCCGAAACGACGCGCCATTATGCGCAGCAGCTCGACTGGGGCCGGCTTGCGGAGCGCGCTCGTCGGTGGGACGGCCAACGATACCTGTACCTGATCTTGCGCGTGGCCGATGAACTGTTGAGCATGCCGGAAGTGAGGCAGGCGTTAGCGGACTTGCGGCCGACAGGATTCGACGAGGCGCTCGTGACGGCTGTCCGACAGCGCGTCCTGGCGATGGCCCGCCTGGAGCCGCACGAATGGACGACCGATTATCTGATGACCTACGCTCTGGCCCAGACGGCCGGTGAGAAGTTGCGGGTGCTGTGGCAGGCTATGTTTCCTTCCCGCGAACGGATGGCCCAGTTGTACGACCTGCCATCTGAATCACGCAGGTTAGCTGGCTATTACCTGGTTCGCCCCTTCCAGTTGCTGGGCCGCTACGGCCGGCACGTGGCTTTCCTGACCCTCGCCAAACGCCCTCACTTCCCATAGGTACCGGCCTCTCTGCGCGTTTTCGTGACCTGCCGGCGTCACAGTGAACAACCATCCCCCTCCGGCACAGTGATCTCCGGCCCTCCCGGTCGCCCGCTTCCAGGCTCGTCACCCGAATCTTGCCGACCTGAGTGTTGTGAGCATACAGCAATTTCAGAAACTGCCATTCTGGATGGTAATCCCCGCTGAAGCCCCTCACCCTGGCCGACCTGTCGGCCTTCTTCCCACGCTACACGGCCGAGCAGTTGGTTGAGACGTTCGCCGTCCTGGGCGGGATGCCCTACTACCTGGTCTCGGTTGATCCCCAAGTCGGCCTGCTGACCAACATCAAGCGCCACATCCTGGCCTCATAGGGCTGCCTGTTCGCTGAAGTCCGGCTTCAGCTCCAGGAGGAGCTGGGCGGCGACATCGAAGATAGCCTGGCAATCCTGCGCGCCATCGCCAGCGGCGCCCCTCGCCGGGTCGACATCGTACGCCTGGCCGGGCTGCCTGTCAGGACGACCGATCACCGCCTGGCGACCCTGGTCAAGCTGGGCATCCCGGAATACCGAAAGGCTGTCGAGCGCATCCGTAACGCCGACCGCTGGGGCGCCTATTATCCTGCGCGATCCGTTCTTCCGCTTCTGGCGCCAACGGGTGCTGCCCAACGAGGACTACCTGGCCATCGGACGCTGCCGGGAGGGGGTAGCCGACCAGATTCGCCAGGCGCTGCCGCGCATCGTCACCCCAATCTGGGAAGAGGTCGCGCGCCATCACGTGCTGGTCGCCGATGTGCACTATGCGCTTTTCACACGTGAGTTCGGCCAGGTACGGGAATCTGCAGAGCAGGAGCCAGGCTTCCACTTCTTCATGCCGGGGACGTTCTGGCGGCCGCGGCGACGTGGGCCGGCGTGGGCCAGATAAGCCTTGACATATGCAACGTCGGCGAGCACCGTCTACCTTGGTAGAGCATCAAGCCGGTTCCGCAACCGCCTGGTTGACGCACGGCAAGATATACGTGGTATAATGGCGACGCACGAGAAAAGTATAACTGCCAAGCGAGCCCAACATGAACCGGACCATTCCTGGCCGCGAATCCATCCCCGTCGAGTTCAAGAGCGACCGCAACCGGCTGCCCGATCGAAATCTGATCGCGGCCGTGGTTTGCCTGGCGAATACTGAAGGCGGCGAGCTCTACCTGGGCGTCGAGAAGGATGGCGCCATCACGGGCCTCCACCCCGAACACCAGAACCTCGCCACCCTGGCTGCGCTGATCGCCAACCGCCCCAGCCCGCCCGTCAGCGTGCGCGTGACCGCCTTGCAGGAAGCGGGGAAGACCGTCGCCCGAATCGAAGTCCCCAAGTCCATGCGTCTGGTCGCCACTGCCGAAGGGCTGTTACAGCGCCGACGGTTGCAGGCCGACGGCAC
>MNXL01000337.1 GCA_001871755.1 Anaerolineae bacterium CG2_30_64_16 | reverse complement strand
GGATTTGCAGGGACTTCAGGCCGAGACAGAGTTGCCTCGAATACCAGTCTGCGGTAAACTACTGGCGCATTTCGGCTGAGTGTCGCTTTGACAGCCAGGCTCGCGCGGGCGAGGAAGGGAAGGTCGTTATGATCACCGAGCTACACATCCAGGGGTTCAAGTCCTGGGAAGATACCGGTCACATCAAGATGGCGCCGTTGACGGGTCTCTTCGGCGCGAACAGTTCCGGCAAGACCGCGATCCTACAACTGCCCCTCGTGCTCAAGCAAACGGTAGAATCTGCTGACCGCTCTCGCGTGCTCCATACCGGCGACGAACGCAGCTATGTGGACGTTGGGACGTTCTATGATGTCATCTATCGGCATCAGATCCCAGGCACGTTGAAGTTCGACATCCAGTGGTCGCTGGAGCAGCCACTGCGCATCATTGACCCTGAGTCGCCAATTGACCCTGAGTCGCCACAAGGCCGAACCCTTTTCAACATTCGCGAGATGGGCTTCAAGGCGGCCGTGGAAGGGACAGCCGACAGCGTGTCGGTGCGAGAGTTTGCCTACACCTTCAAGAAGGGCGACAGGCCACTTCGCTTCGGCATGCAACGGCAGACGAACGGCTCCGACGCCGCCAGGCAGGAATACGACCTCATTTCCGAAGGTTATCCCCTGCAACGGGCCAGGGGACGGCCGTGGCCGCTTCCTGCCCCAGTCAAGAGCTACGGCTTCCCGGATCAGGCCAACGCCTACTATCAGAATGCTGGTTTTCTCTCTCAGTTGGCCCTGGCGTTCGAGGAGATGTTTCACGGGGTTTTCTATCTTGGCCCCTTGCGCTCATATCCGCGCCCCAAGTACGTTTGGTCAGGCGAGCGGCCTCAGGATGTCGGCAGGAGCGGCGAGCTTGCCATACCGGCCTTGCTGGCCTCGCGCAAGGAAGGAAAAGTCATCAGCAGAGGTCGAGGACGCGGGAGAACCCTTCAGACAGTCGAGGAACGCGTTGCGGAATGGCTCGGCAAGCTGGGCATGATTTCCAGCTTCAGCCTGCACCAGATTGCGGAAAACCGCAAGGAGTACGAAGTACGCGTCAAAAGCACACCCACAGCGCCGGAAGTGCTCATCACAGACGTCGGGTTCGGCGTGTCTCAAATCCTGCCGGTGCTTGTCCTCTGTTTCTACGCGCCCGCAGGATCAACCATCATCCTGGAACAACCGGAAATCCACCTTCATCCCGCGGTACAAACCGGCCTGGCAGACGTGTTCATAGATGCGATCAAGTCTCGGCGCGTGCAGGTCATCTTGGAGAGCCACAGCGAGCATCTACTTCGGCGGCTCCAGCACAGAGTGGCCGAAGGCGTTTTCTCGGCTGACCAGGCGGCGTTGTACTTTGCCAGCCTGGAGGATGGCCGCTCGAAACTTGAGAAGCTACATCTGGATCTCTTCGGCAATATCACCAATTGGCCGAGCAACTTCTTCGGTGATGAATTGGGAGAGCTGAGCGCCATGACTGAGGCAGCGATGCAGCGCCAGATGGCCGAGACTGGGAAGACGCGATGAGGCTCATCGTTGACACCAATGTGCCGGTGGTTGCCAATGGCGCGTCTATCAGTCCCCAGGCCGCGCCCGGTTGCGTCAGGGCTTGTGTGTCGAGATTGCGGGATATCCAGCTTCATCACGTTTTGATCCTGGATGACGGGTGGCACATCCTGAGGGAGTACATGCGAGAACTGGCTTCAAGCGGCCAGCCTGGCGTGGGCGATGCTTTCCTGAAATGGGTGCTGACCAATCGAGCTAACCCACAACGTTGCGAGATCGTGCATATCACCCCGCGGAATGGAGGGAGAGATCCAGTGACCTTCGTCGAGTTTCCTGAAGATGATGCGTTGGCTGGGTTCCACCGTAAAGATCGTAAGTTTGTGGCTGCCTCAGTTTCGCACCCGGAACGACCACCGATTCTCAATGCAGTGGATACGGATTGGTGGAATTACCGGATGGCCCTGGAACGTCATGGCGTGCGGGTCGAGTTCCTATGCCCCGAAGCCATGACGACCGGATGATCTCCATGTCCGAACGCACCGCCGTCCAAAACCCCATGCTGAAATACGCCGCCACCATCGGCTGGGACTACGTGCCCGCGGCCGAGGCGCTGCAATGGCGCGGGGGCGAGGGCGGTCTCTTCTTCACGGACGTGCTGCGGGCGCAACTCCTCACGCTCAACCCCGGCATCGTGGACGAGGCTCGCGCCGACGCCATCATCCGCCAGCTCACCCTGCTGCGGGCCGACATTACCGGCAACCGCGACGCGCTGGCCTGGCTGCGCGGCCAGCAGTCGGTTTTCGTGCCGGAGGAGGGCCGCGAGCGTAACGTCCGCCTGGTGGATTTCGACGACCCGGCGAACAACGTCTACCACGTCACCGACGAGTGGCGGCAGCGCAACCCCCGTTTCGCCAATCGGGCCGACGTCGTTTTCCTGGTCAACGGCATCCCGGTCGCGGTGTGCGAAACCAAGAACGCCGGCAAGCCGGATGGGCTGGCGATTGGCGTGGACCAAATCCGCCGCTACCACCGCGAGACGCCGGAGATGCTCATCGCGCCGCAGGTGTTCGAGGTCACAGAGCTGCTGGACTTCTACTATGCCGCCACCTGGAGCACCAGCCGCAAAGATCTGTTCAACTGGCGCCTCGAAGACGAGACCCGAAGACGCGAGACCCGAAGGGTTTCCGAAAACCCTTCGGGTCTGGAATTCGAGGAAGCGGTCAAGTCCTTCTTCGAGCGCGGCCGGTTTCTCAAGGTCCTGCGCGACTACATCATCTTCATGACCAAAGACGACGACCTGGTGAAGGTCATCCTGCGCCAGCACCAGACGCGCGCCGTGGAAAAGGTCATCGAGCGGGTGGGAGACCCGGCCAAGCGCCGCGGCCTGGTCTGGCACACGCAGGGCAGCGGCAAAACCCTGACCATGATCACCATCGCGGCCAGGCTCTTGCGCGAAGTCAGAGGCGGGGAGAAGCCTACCGTGGTCATGCTGGTGGATCGCAACGAGCTGGAGGCCCAACTCTTCCGCAACATCGTGGTCTACGGCATCACCACCGTCCAGGTGGCGCAGAGCAAGGAAGACCTGCGCCGCATCCTGCGCTCCGACTATCGCGGCCTGGTCGTCTCGATGATTCACAAGTTCGACGGGGCCGACGCAGCCCTGAACCTCCGCCGTGACATCATCGTACTGGTGGACGAGGCGCATCGCACCACCGGCGGCGACCTGGGCAACTATCTGCTGGCCGCGCTGCCCAACGCCACCTACATCGGCTTCACCGGCACGCCCATTGACCGGCTCGCCAGCGGCAAAGGCACGTTCAAGGTCTTCGGCGCGGAAGACCCCCAGGGCTACCTGGACAAGTACAGCATCGCCGAATCCATCGCCGACGGGACCACCGTCCCGCTCAATTATGCGCTGGCCCCTTCCGATCTGCGCGTGGATCGGGAGACGCTCGACCGGGAGTTCCTCGACCTGCGCGAGGCCGAAGGGGTCAGCGACCAGGCCGAGTTGGATGCCGTCCTCTCCCGCGCCGTGCAACTCAAGGAGATGATGAAGGCGACGGAGCGCGTCGACAAGATTGCGGCGTTTGTCGCCCGACACTACCGGGAGAACGTCGAGCCGATGGGCTTCAAGGCGTTCCTGGTCGGCGTGGATCGCGAAGCCTGCGCGCAGTACAAGGAGGCCCTCGACCGCTACCTGCCGCCGGAGTATTCCACGGTCGTCTATTCGCCGGGGCCGAACGACACCGAGAAGCTCAAGAGATACTACCTGACCGAAGACCAGGAGAAGCAGGTCCGCAAGGACTTCATCCGGGTAGACTCGCTGCCGAAGATTCTCATCATCACCGAAAAGCTGCTGACCGGCTTCGATGCGCCGGTGCTCTACTGCATGTACCTGGACAAGCCGATGCGCGACCACGTGCTGCTCCAGGCCATCGCCCGCGTCAACCGGCCATACGAGGACGAGAGCGGCCAGGCCAAGCCCTATGGCTTCGTGCTCGACTTCGTGGGTATCTTCGAGAAGTTGGAGCGGGCGCTGGCGTTCGACTCGGACGTCGTCGCCTCGGTCATCCACAACCTCGACGTGCTGCGTGACCTCTTCGCGACCATGATGCGCGAGGGTGCGCCGGCCTATCTGCCATTGGCGCGCGGCATGGACGACAAAGCCAAGGAGCGTGCCATCGTCGCCATGCAGAACAAGGAGAAGCGCGAGACCTTCTTCAAGTTCTTCCGGCAGTTGCAGGGCCTCTACGACATCCTCACCCCCGATGCGTTCCTGCGGCCCTACATCGAGGATTACGGCAGCCTGGCCGTGCTCTACGCCTGGATTCGGCAAGCCTACAGCGACCGGGTCTACGTGGATCGCGAGTTCACACGCAAGACCAAGGAGCTGCTCCTGCAGCACACCCAGAGCGGCGACCTGGAGCCGCCGACCGTCGTCTACGAAATCGGCCAGGCGCAACTGCTCGCCCTCCGCGAAAGCAGCGCCGATGACACGGTCAAGGTGCTCAACCTGCGCAAGCTGATTGCGGCGGCTGTCCAAGACGAAGGCGGCGCCAGGCCCTACCTGCTCTCCATCGGCGAACGCGCCCAGGCGTTGGCCCAGGTCTACGAAGACCGCCAGATAGACACCCGGGAGGCGCTGAAACGCTTCGAGGCATTGCTCCAGGAGACCATCGACGCCGAGAGCCGGCGGCGGGAGCTCAAGCTCGACGAAAACGCCTTCGCCACCTACACCGCGCTGGAGGTTGCCGCGTCCGGCATCGCGCCGGCTCAGGCCCAGGCCATCGACGGCATCTTCGGGCGCTATCCCGATTACCGCTGGAACGGCTCCCAGGAAAGCGCCCTGCGCGCCGAGCTCTACGGCGCGCTGCTGCCCATCGTCGGCCCCGGCAAGATGGTTGCCACGGCGAATGCCTTGCTGCGGCTGGAGCGGGTATGAGCGGGCAGGTAGGGGCAGGTCTCGCGCCTGCCCACGGCGGGCAACCGCAAGGGGTTGCCCCTACCTGGCTCGACGCCGAAGACCTGCGCTGGGCAGCCCGCCATTGGGCCACCCGCATCGGTGTGCGGCTGCGGGAGGTGCACATCCGGCCCATGACGACAAAGTGGGCGTCCATGTCCACAGCCGGCCGCCTGACGCTGAACAGCGACCTGCTCGCCCTGCCGCGGGCAACCGGCGAGTACGTCATCGTGCACGAGTTGGTGCACCTGCTCGCACCAAACCACGGCAAGGTGTTCAAGAGCTTCATGGCCGCGTATCTGCCGGATTGGGAGGAGCGGGAGCGTAGCTTGAATGAAGGCGGGGGGCATATCCCTTCAGGAGGGTGACGAATCGTGGCCGACATGACGCTCGATCTTCTCGATAGCTTCCAGTATGTCCAGCAACCGTTCGCGGTCGCTTCTCATAGCGCGGCTCCTGCCGCAACCAAAGGGCTGTCATTGCGAGGAGCGTTGTTTGCGACGAAGCAATCTCTGTCACGTCCAGGAGATTGCGGCAATGAGGGATTGCTTCGCAAAAACCGCTCGCAATGACGCTGTCAAAGATTCTCGCGATCAACGCGAATGTTGCAGGGTAATACTATAATAGCGCAAAACTCACTTTCACAATAGCGCAAAACTCACTACCTGTTGCTTGTCATTCTGAGCGGGTTGGGCCCGATACTCCCGCGACGGCGAGAATCCAGCGAAGCATGTCCTGAGTGAAATCGAAGGGAATCCCCTGGCCATGCCGAGACTCTTCGCTGGAATCGCGCCGCGGCGGACTTTGCGTGGCCGACCCGCTCAGAGTGACAGCGCGGCGGAGGGCTTGACAAATTGGGGAAAGTATGGGATACTGTAGCAGTACCACTACCAAATTATATCTGTCATCGTGACACCACAAGCTTACCGAGGTGGGTATGAGTGGCGGGCAGGCAGAGACAGCCGCAGGTAAGACCCTGTCGAATGTAGCCTCACTATCTAGCGTAGACTCACTATCTAAGGTACGCAGCCAGTTGCCCCAACTGGCTAACGCTGAGGGTCGGGTAGCTGATTGGATACTTCAGCACCCCGATAAAGTGATTCACCTCTCCATGGCGCAGATCGCCGATGAATGCGCCGTAAGCGACACGACGGTTTTGCGTTTTTGCCGCAGTGCGGGCTTTCGAGGTTTCATGGACCTCAAACTGTCCATCGCCCGCGACCTGGCCAAACCCACTCAGACCATCCACGACGCGATCACCGAAGACGACGATGTGGCGACGATCGTTCGTAAAGTGTTCATGGCGAATATGCAGGCTCTCACCGACACGTTGGAAGTGATGGACACCCGCGCGCTCGCCCAGGCGGTTGATCTGTTGGCGGGCGCGAAGTTCATCTTGATCATCGGCGTGGGCACTTCGGCGCCAATCGTTCAGGACATGTATAACAAGCTGTTCCGATTGGGGCTGAGCTGCCGAGCGCAGACCGACTCCTATTTGCAGTTGATGGAGGTCGCCCTGGTTGGCCCGGGCGACGTGGTCGTGGGTATTTCGCAGTCCGGCGCTTCGAACGACCCGGTCCTGACAATGGAGGAAGCCAGGCGGAATGGCGCCAGCACCGTTGTGATTACCGGCAACGCTCAGTCGCCGATTACGAAGCATGCCGATGTCACGTTGTTGAGCGTCTCGAACGAAACGCGGGCCGAGGTGATCGCCTCGCGCATCGCCCAGATCACCATTATCGATGCGCTGTATGTGGCTCTATCGCTGCAGAACGTGGAACAGACCATTCGCAATGAGCGCCGCATTTGGGATGCCATCTTGCCGAAAACGATTTGAAGCAGCTTCGCCCCGCACAAGGAGTGGCTGATCATGAAAGCGAACGGCCAGCATTACCGAACGATTTGGATTAACGACCGCGACTCGCACGTGGTACAGATCATCGATCAGCGTTACCTGCCTTATCAACTCGTGATCGAGGATGTTTCTTCAGTCGAGCAGATGGCGCGCGCGATCCAGGAGATGCGTCTGCGGGGCGCCGGTTTGATCGGGGCCGCGGCCGGCTACGGCATGTATCTCGCCGCGCTGAATGCGCCGCGCCATTCGGCGGAAGCCTTCATGCGCGCCATTCTCGCCGCGGGCGAAACGCTGAAGGCCACTCGCCCCACCGCCGTGAACCTGGGGTGGGCGGTGCGCCGGCAGATCGCAGCGATCCGCTCGGCGGAAGACGATTTGGAAGCCAAAGCGCAGGCCGCTTACGACACGGCTCAAGCTATCGCCGACGAGGACGCCGAGTTTTGCCGCCGCATCGGTGAGCACGGCCTGGCAATCATCGAGGAGATCAGCCGGCTCAAGAACGGCGCGCCCGTCAACATTCTGACGCACTGCAACGCGGGCTGGCTGGCCTTTGTGGACTACGGCACAGCCACCGCGCCGATCTACGCCGCGCACGATCGCGGCCTCAAGGTTCACGTCTGGGTGGACGAGACGCGCCCGCGCAATCAGGGCGCGCGGCTGACGGCCTGGGAACTGGGCCAGCACGGCGTGCCCCATACCGTCATCGCCGACAATGTCGGCGGTCATCTGATGCAGCACGGCCTGGTCGACATGGTGATTACCGGCGCGGATCGCGTGACCTACACCGGGGATGTCGCCAACAAAATCGGTACCTATCTGAAGGCGCTGGCCGCGCATGACAACCACATTCCCTTTTATACGGCTCTGCCCTCGTCAACCTTCGACTGGGAGATGCGCGATGGAATAAAAGAAATCCCGGTCGAACAGCGCGGCGCGGCTGAGGTGAAATATATTGACGGCTGGCTCGACGGCGAGATCAAGACTATCTTGCTGACGCCGGAAGGCAGCCCGGCCGCCAACTACGGTTTCGATGTGACGCCGGCTCGCCTGGTGACCGGCCTGATCACGGAGCGCGGCATCTGCCCGGCATCTGCAGAGGGCATCCTGGCACTCTATCCAGAAAAGAGGTAACGATGGCTTACCAACCTCTCGACGAGCAGACTGTGATTGACTACGTGAAGAACCGCGCGCCGATGCAGCACATCTTTCCGCAAGACGCCAACCTCTCCGCCAGCGAAGTGGGCGACGGCAATCTGAACCTGGTCTTCATCATCCGCTGCGCCAACTACCCGGATCGCTCGGCCGTCGTCAAGCAGGCGCTGCCCTACCTGCGCGTGGCCGGAGAATCGTGGCCGCTGACGCGCGAGCGCGTGCGCTTCGAGGCGCAGTCGCTCATGCAGTACAACCAGCTCGCGCCCGGTCTCGCCCCCGAAGTGTACGACTATAACGATGAGATGTCGGCGCTGACGATGGAATACCTGGGCCACCATCAGATCATGCGCAAGCCGCTCGTCGCCCGCCAGGTCTTTCCGAACTTCGTCGATCATATCTCCACCTTTCTGGCCCGCACCCTGTTCTTCACCTCCGATCTGTACCTGACCGGCCCGGCGAAGAAAGCGCTGCAGGCCAAATACATCAATCCTGCTCTGTGCAAGATTCAAGAGGACTTCGTTTACACCAATCCCTACAAGACCTCGCCGGAAAACAAGTGGAATCCCAAGTTTGATGCGGAAGTCAGGGCCACCCGCGCCAATGCGCCGCTGAAGATCGCGATCGCCGAGGTCAAGGAAACCTACATCGCTCATGCCCAGGCGCTGGTGCATGGCGATCTGCATACCGGCAGCATCATGGTCAATGAGACCGAGACCAAAGTGATCGACTCCGAATTTGCCTTCTACGGCCCGATGGGCTACGACATCGGCAACGTGCTGGCCCATCTGGTGCTCAACTACCTCACGCACTATGCCCACACCCCGAATGCCGGGGAACGCGCGGCGTATCAGGCCTACCTGCTGGACACGACGCGCGACGTATGGGAGGAGAGTCTGGCCGAGATCATGGAGAAGGCCAAAGCGCATCGCGCGGCACATAAGGTGACGACGTGAGACACTACAGGAGCGCTCTGAATGACGATGACGCACGAGAATGGTCACTGGCAAGATGAAGTGCGGCGCGTGGCGCAAGGCATTCGCCGCCGCGTGCTGGAGCATACCATCACTCAGAACGGCGGCTACCTGAGCCAGGCGTGCTCGTCGGCGGAGACGCTGGCGACGCTGTACGTGAAAGTGATGAGACTGGGGCCCAGCATTGCCCCGAAAGTTCCGCCACCCTTCCCTGGTGTTCCGAGTCAGCACAACTCCGCCGCCTTCACCGGTGCGGGCTACAACGGCCCACACGCGCCCGATCTGGATCGATTCTTCCTGTCCGCCGTGCATTACGCGCTGGCGCTGTACGCAGCGCTGATCGAAGTCGGGCGCATGGCGCCGGAAGGGCTGGCGCAGTTCAATCAGGACGGCAGCACGGTCGAGATGATCGGCGCGGAGCATTCGCCTGGCCTCGAAGTGACCGGCGGCTCGCTCGGCCAGACGCTCAGTCAGGCCGGGGGCAGCGCGCTGGCGCGGCGGTTGCGCGGCGAGACGGGCCGCAACTGGGTGTTCATGTCGGACGGCGAATTTCAGTCGGGGCAAACGTGGGAGGCGGTGCAGGCGCTCTCATTCTACAGGCTGGATACCGTCGGCGTGTACGTCGATGTGAACGGCCAGCAGTGCGACGGCAAGATGACCGAGGTAATGAACATCGAGCCGTTGACGAGCCGGCTGGAAGCGTTCGGCGCGCGCGTCTTTCAAGTCGCTGGGCACGATCCTGATGCGCTGGCCGCGCCCACCGAACTGCCGCCGGATGGCCGACCGCTGTTCATTCTGGCTTATACGAATGCCTGCGCCGGTCTGCCGCTGCTGGAAAGCCGCCGCCCCAAACTGCACTACGTGCGCTTCAAGAGTGAAGACGAGCGTCAGACCTTTGCGTCGTATCTGGCGGCGATGAATTGAGGGCCAGCATGGAGATTCTTTCTCGCGTTCATGCCCGGAAACTGGTCGAGTGGGCCAAAGACAAGCCTGACGTGATCGTGCTGTCCGCCGACCTGACCGGCTCCACCGAAATCGATCTCTTCCGTGAGGCTTACCCCGATCGCTTCTTCTCGATGGGCATGGCCGAGCAGAATATGATGAGTTTCGCCGGGGGGCTGGCGCGCGAGGGCTTCTATCCGTTCATTCATACCTTCGCCGTGTTCATCTATCGGCGCGCGTACGATCAGATCGCCGACTCGATCGCGTACCCCAATCTGCCCGCGCGGCTGTTCGGCTTCCTGCCCGGCGTGACGACGCCCGGTGGCGCGACGCATCAAGCAATTGAAGATATCGCTGTGATGCGCGCCTTGCCGAACATGACCGTCGTCGAGGTCGGCGACGCGACCGAGGTGGAGACCCTGCTCGACGCAATTCAGCCAGTGAAAGGTCCGGTCTACGTGCGGATGCTGCGCGGCGAGATTCCACGCCTGTTCGCCGCCGACGAACCCTTGCAGCTCGGCCGGGCGCGCGTATTGAGCGCGGGCAATGACATCACGCTGCTCTCGTCAGGCATCTGCACCGAAGAAGCGCTGCGCGCCACCAATGTCCTGCGTGCGCGCGGTGTGTCGATTCAGCACATGCACGTCTCCACACTCAAGCCGTTTGACGATCCGGCCATTCTCGAAGCCGCCGCGCAGGCGCGATGCGGTGTGATCACAATAGAGAATCACACCATCCTCGGCGGGCTGGGCACAGCGGTCGCCGAAGTGATAGCCGAAGCCGGAGTGGGCAAGAAGCTGGTGCGGATCGGCCTGCGCGACGTCTTCCTGCACGGCGCGAGCCGGCCCTACCTGATGCGCGAATACGGGCTGGACGCGATCACGCTCATCCGCACGGTCGAGCAACTGCTCAACGCGGACTTCGGCATCACCGAGAGCGATCTGGCGGCGGTGCGCCTCGATGCCATTCACAGCGAGGCCAAGGCCGAGGCGTTGTAGATATTAGTAGATAT
>MNXL01000216.1:7040-18064 GCA_001871755.1 Anaerolineae bacterium CG2_30_64_16 | reverse complement strand
CAGTGCGGCTCTCTCCGATCACCTATCAGGACGACGGCAGCGTGGTCGTCAGCGCGGCGCTGCTCAACGCCGCGGCCAACGCCATCATCAACGAGATCGCGCTGGAGGAAGAGACCCTGCTCACGGGCTCGCCGTGCCAGGTGCGCGAAACGCCCAGCCTGAGCATCGCGTTCGGCTATCTGACCATCAACGCCGCGCCCGCCCCGGTCGGCACGGTGGTCACGGCCGAGAGCCCCCGTGGGGACGTCGTGGGCTGCTATGTGGTGGACACCGCGGGCCAGTACGGCTTCATGCCGATCTACGGCGAGGACACCACGGTCACGCCCGCCATCCCGGGGATGCGCGACGGCGAGCTGGTGGCCTTCCGGGTGGACGGCGCCATGGCCCAGGCGACCCCGCTTTTCTACTGGCACGACGACCAGGCGCCGCACCAGACCGACCTGGCTGCTGTGCCCATGTCCGCGCAGGCCGTCCTGCTCTCGCCCGACTGGAACCTGTTCTCCACCCGTGTCGAGCCGCCGGTACCGTTGGTCGAGGTCGTCCTGGCTTCGATCGCGGGCAAGTACTGCCGCGTGCTGGGCGAGGAGGAGATCTACGACTGCAACCTGCCGGCGCAATTCCGCACGCTGCGGGAACTGCACGGCGGGAAAGCGTACTACCTGCGGCTCGACGGCGGCGCCAGCGCCAACCTGCTGGTCGAGGGCACATCGCTCGCGGCCGACACGCCCCTGTCACTCCACCAGGGCTGGAACTACGCCGGCTATCTGCCTCAGGGGGCCATGACCACAACCGTCGCGCTGCAAAGCATTGCGGGCGCATACCAGCGGGTGCTGAGCATGAGCCAGTACTACGACATCCGCTATCCCGGTTTCAGCACGCTCAAGCTGATGCAGCCAGGCCAGGGCTACCTGATCTATGCGACCCAGGCAGCCACCCTGACCTACCCGTCGGAGACCGCGTCCGCAGCAGAAGACCTGACAGGTTTCGACAAACCTGTCAGGTCTGCGGAGGGGTGTGATGTGACCGCCACGCCCAGCCTGACGTTGCTGTTCGGCACATTGATCATCAAAGGGCAACCCGCGCCGGTCGGCACACGCGTGGAGGCGCTCACCCCGCGCGGGGAGGTCGCCGGCTGCTACGTCATGGACACGGCCGGCCAGTACGGGTTCATGTTCCTCTACGGTGAAGACGCCAGCGCCGATCCGGTCATCCCCGGCTTCCGGCCGGATGAGCCGGTGCGCCTGCGGGTGAACGGCATGGAGGCGCCGCTGGCGCAAGACCTGCTGTGGCAGGATGACCTGGCCCCGCACCGGGTTGATCTCGTCCTGGGGGACCGGAGGACGTATCTGCCGGTGGTGGGCGGGGCGCAGTGAGTTGGCCGGCGGCTGGAAAGCCATCCGGCTACAAAATGGAAGCCCTTGGGGCTGCCGTGGGCGCATCAGCCCCTTTGAAGGGGCTTGCGCTTTGTAGCCAGCGTGCTTTAGCTCCTGGCGGGCTGGCACGACGAAACCACCAACATGGTCAGACCGATGGCCTGGTCAACCAGAGGAGGAAGCACCATTGCGCGGTTACTTGTCTCGCATCAACTGGCGCGCCGTCCTGGCGCTGATCGGCGGCCTGCTGGTAATCAGCGCCGCGGCTCCCGTGCGCATCGCCCTGGCCGGGTACTGCCCGCCGATCCAGGGCAGCTCCCTGCGCACCATCGTCTACGGCGGCCTCACCGTCAACGCCGCGGCAGGCCCGGTCGGCAGCGTGGTGGAAGCCCGCAGCCCACGAGGCGACCTGGTCGGCTGCTTCGTGGTCGAAAACGCTGGCGACTACGGCGCGATGTACGTCTACGGCGAGGACACCAGCGTCAGCCCGACCATCCCGGGCATGCGATCTGGCGAACCCATCGCCTTCTCGGTCGATGGCGTCTCGGCCACCAGCACACCCGCGCAAACGTGGGCCAACGACTGGAAGACGGTCTCCCACCAGGTGGCGCTCGCGGCCACGCTCACCGCGCCGCCGCCGGCCGCGTCCAACGTGCAGGCCACTGTATGGGAAAACGGCCTGACCCTGACCTGGTCACCCGGCAACGCCTACGCCAACCATTACGAAGTCTGGCGCGGCACGACCCCCTACTACGATCCCGGCGCACCCGGCTGCAACTGCACGCTGCTCGGCACGACCACAGGCCTATCCTGGCCCGACTCGGACGCGGCCGGCGTGGACCTCATCGGCGACGTGAGCACCAACTACTTTTACGCGGTACGCGCGGTCAACGCGGCCGGCGCGTCAGCGGTCGGCCCGCGTGTGGGCGAGTTCGATTTCGCGTTGCAGCCGGGCAGTTCGTGATCGCGCCGGTAGCCGCGGACCTGACGGGCTGATGATCCCCACCACAAAGAGGCAAGAACCACGTTCCGACTGCGTCTCCCAGGTGTGGTGGGCGGTCAGGGGGTAGTGGTTCGCTTGCCAGTTCGACCCACTTGTGATAGTGTTGTGACGCGTACATCCGAGCGCGGAAGGCGCTGCGAGGTGGACACGCAAACAATGGAGGCAGCGCGATGACCACTGGAACTGTGACGGTTAATCTCCCGACCGTGCTGGTCCGCGAGCTGGATTCCGTTACGCAGGACTTTCTGACTGATCTCCTGAAACGCGGGCTGCGGGATTTGCGGGTCGAGCGCGCTCTGGAACGCTATGCGGCCGGTGGCGTCTCGTTCGGCGCGGCCGCCCAACAAGCAGGCGTGACGCAAACGGAACTGTCCCGTTTGGCCTACGCACGCGGCATGGAACCACCTTTCAGCGCCGAAACCTTGGCCGAAGAGTTGAATTGAGCGCCATGCCCACCGTTGTGTGCAATTCCGGCCCGCTGATCACGTTAGGCAAGCTGAACCGCCTGGATCTGCTGCTCGACCTGTACGGCCAGGTACAGATTACCACCAGCGTCTACGATGAGGTGGTCACGCAAGGCATGGCTCGCGGTATGTCCGATGCGCTCACCGTGCGGCTGTTCTGGCAGCGCCAGCGGTGGCCAATCGTGACCGTGCCGGAGGCCGTCCTCACTGCCTACACGCCGCTCGTCATCCTGGACCCTGGCGAGATTGAAGTGCTGGCGTTGGCGCAAACGCTGGCAGAACCGCTCGTCTTGCTGGACGACGAAACGGCCCGCGCCGAAGCCCGGCGCGTGGGACTGCACGTCCGGGGCACGCTCGGCGTGCTTGCTCAGGCCCACCGCCAGGGACTCCTGTCTTTTCCCCAACTCGAATTGCTGATCAACGAGATCGCCGCCCGGCCCGACATCTGGATTGCGACCAGGCTATGCGAACAAGTGTTGGAAATTTCGCGCTCCTGTTCCTGACCCTGACCTGGTCACCCGGCAACGCCTACGCCAACCATTACGAAGTCTGGCGCGGCACGACCCCCTACTTCGACCCCGGCGCACCTGGTTGCAACTGCACCCTGCTCGGCACGACCACAGATCTGTCCTGGCCCGACTCGGACGCGGCCGGCGTGGACCTGATCGGCGACGTGAGCACGAACTACTTCTACGCGGTGCGCGCGGTCAACGCGGCCGGCGCGTCAGCGGCCGGCCCGCGCGCCGGAGAGTTCGACTTTGCGCTCCAGCCGGGCAGCCCGCAGGCATAGGGGCATGACAAACACGCTGAGTTGCGCTACCCGATAGCCGAGGGTATAATCTGGTATTGGAAAGGACCTTATGATGACCGAACCTCTCACCCTTGACCTGGAAACCTTTCAGTGCTCGCTCTTGCGCCTTGATGACCAGGCCTACCGGCGTCTGAGACAGCACAGCATCCCGATTTCTGAAAACACCGCGCTTTACTGGGAGCTGGCGTTCCCGCTCCGGTGGGATCCAGAGAGAGAAGAAAAGCGCCTCAGCCTGCCCAAAGCTTATGTCGCCCTGAAGACCTTGTTCGGCGCCAGCGGCGATGCCTTCGACGACTGGAAAGGCTCGTTTGCGTTTCCGTTCTTTCTCAAAGTGGCAAAAGGCGATCAGAATTTCGCCTATCTGCTGAACGTCCACGACCACCGGTGCAACATCGAATTCGACATCTACAAAATAGCGCCGCCGAAAGCCGGATACGATACACAGTGCTACCATGAACCATTTGAAGATGAGTTTGCGCGGACCGAGATTGACTATTTCATCACCTACTTCTACGGTTACCTGATCGGGTTTTTCGAGGCGGTCACAGAGCAGTACGACGAGCCGTTCTTCAAGCAAGTCGGCTCGGAATCGGCCCTGTATGGCTACCAGGACGGCCAGTTCTTCGAGGAGCAGTACCACGTACCCGAGGAGTATGAGGCGGCGGTCAAGGCCCACGAGGCGCGCTTCAAGCCGGTCGCGTTGCCCTCGCCCGAGGAACTGCTGGACGAAGCTCAGGCGCGCCGCGCCGAACGGCTTCGCATGGTTGAACACCTGGTGGCCGCGCTGGATCAAGACCTGCTGCAAGAAACCACGATCGTGCGCCGGCTGAGGGACGCAAGCTGGCGGGCCGGCTTGCGCGCTGGCGGGGGCGCAGAGCGCAGATAGGCGGTGTTTGATGGCCGGCGGAACGTGCCTGTGGTGTGGGTCAGATAGCGGAGATTCTTCGCTGTTTCACACCGTCGCGAAAGGTGCGGGGCAGAGCCGCTGTCCGGAAACTCCCGGCACGAGATGCTGGTGACTCTCCGTAACGTCATTTGCGTCGCAGACCCGTTCAGCATAACAGCGGGAGCGTTTCTTGCACGATACTTGCAATGAGATCGTGTCCATGTTCTTCACATTGTCGTTCATTATACCTGAATGGGGCACAACGTCAAGGCGTTGATGCCCAGCAACGTCCAACTTGGATTTCCTGGATCAGACCGGGCAGGTCGGGACGAGCAAAAGAGAGCTGAGGCGCCGGGATCAGGTCTTGCACGAATGGAGGTGACAGCATAGAATCCATCCGGCGCATTCGCAAGACGGAGCTGGCGCGCAACACGCGTGAGGTGATCAACACCGTCATGCGCGGGCAAACGGCCTTGATCGAGAGTCACGGCAAGGCCGAGGTGGCGATCATTGACATCGTGGACTACTTGATCCTACGCGCCGTGATGCGGTATCACGCGCGGCCGCCACAGATTGATATGGACGCTGGCCTGACCGATGCAGCGGCCGAGGCGACCCGCGATCTCCAGGCGCGTTACGATCTCGTGCTGGCGCACTATCTGGCCGATGCCATCAGCCTGAGCCGGGCTGCCGAGTTGCTCAACCTGCCCAGCTTCGACCTGCGAATGCGTTTCGTGCGGTTGGACGTGCCGTTGCGCCTCGGCCCGGCCACTATCGAGGAGGCGCTGGCTGAGGTGGAGACGCTCAGACAGTTGCGCGACGGGCAGGCAGGATGACAGAGACACTGGTCCTCCTGGACAATACGGTGCTGTCCAACTTCTCCGTGGCGCGGCAGTCGGGGTTGGCGATCCAGGCCTGCCCCGGTCGTGCTTGCACCACAGAAGCGGCGCTTGCCGAATACCTGGCCACGCCTGAAGAGAAGCGCCTTGCCGAGAATGCGCGCACGGGGGGCAGCGGCATCAACTATCTCCTCCCGATCCACAATCCATGCTGCGCGTCGAACCGCCAGCCGGACACTTCCAGATGCAGCTCATGCCGCGGCCAGCCGGCGCCCAGGCGTCCCAGCGTCTCTTCCCACGATCGCACGCCGCTCAAGGTATCAGCGGCCTCCACATTGCAGGCGCCGACCGCCACTGCGGCGTTTACGGTCTCTTCCGGCGTCATATCGCGCAGGAGCGAGGCCAGAAAGCCGGCGATGGTCGCATCACCCGAGCCGGCCGTGCCGACCACATCGACCTGGAAACAAGGCGCCCACAACTCCCGGTCAGCCCAGACTCCGATGTCCGCCGGCCGGGCGCGCCCCAGATCCATCAACGCCGATCGGCCGGCGGTGCGCAGGTAGAAGCCTTGGTAGCCCAGTTTCAGGCCCACAATTTTGGCGCCCATTGCCACCAGTTCACTGCTGATATCAAAAAGCAGTTCCGGCGTGACAGCGGGCAGGATGTCGCCTTCCGGAGCTTCCCGTCGCATGCGCTCATAAGTCTCGCGGCGCAACATAACGAGGATCTCCTCGATGCTGGGCAGAAAGATGTCGACGTTGGGCAGCGTCAGCGCCAGGATGCGCCGCCACGGGGCGTCAACCGAAGAGCTGCCGGGGAAAGCCATGTCCAGCGACGTGGTTACGCCGGTCGTCTTGGCGCGGCGATAGAGCGACGATAACTGCGTGCCGCCGTCGGCGTACATCAGCTTCATCAGGGGCGGATAGCCGAAGTGGAAAAGGCCGACATCGGCCAGCAGGTCATACCGCACATCGTCGGCGCTAAATGTATCGTTCGCGCCGGGACAATGCAAGAAGATGCGATCGACGCCGGGCGGATTGATGACGACGGTGTACGAAGTGTTGATCTGCGGATCGACGACCATGTCATCAGCCAGGCGCGGATCGTGTCCCGCCACGAGCTCCCTGACCGCCTGACCGAACAAATCGTCGCCGATCTTGCCCATCAACTGCGTGGGAATGCCCAGTCGATGCAACGCCAGGCCGGTGTTGGATACCGGACCGCCCGTGGAAAGCGCCACCGGCCCGACATCGATCAGATGTCCCGGCACAAAAGAGGCCCGAAACGCCTCCGGTGTGATGCCCACGATGCGCGGAATGATATCGAGGCACAGATGCCCGGCGACGATTGCGCTAAGTCGTTCAGCCAACGATGGCCTCCTCATACCTGGATTTTGAAATGCGGCACGTTGGAAAAATATGCGATTTACAACGCCTCCCGCATCGCCGCGATGTGCGCCGGGGTGGTGCCGCAGCAGCCGCCGATGTAGTGCACGCCCAACTCTCGCATCTTGCGCGCGTAGACCGCCATGATCTCGGGCGTGCCGTCGAAATGGATGGTGTCGTCGGGGCCGACTTTGGGCAGGCCGGCGTTGGACTGGGCGACCAGGTAGACGTCGGTCGGCTTGACCGCCACCATCTGGGCGATGATCTGTTCGGTCTCGGCCGGGCCATTGCCGCAGTTCGCGCCGATCACCCGCAGCCCCAGGTCGTAGAGCGCCTGCACCGCCTGCGTTGGCTTGACCCCCATCATGGTGCGCAGGTGCGTGTCGAAGGTCATGGTGGCCGCGATGGGCAGATCGGAGGCTGTGCGAATGCCCTCTACCGCGGCCTGCACCTCTTCCAGCGCGCTCATCGTCTCGATCAGAAAGAAGTCCACGCCGCCGGCGGCCAACGTCGCGGCCTGTTCGGCAAAAGCCGCCCGCGCGTCGGCCGCGGTCAGCGTCCCCAGCGGCTCGAACAGCTCTCCGGTCGGGCCGATGTCGCCGGCCACCAGCACCGGATGGCCGGCCGCGTCCGCCACGGATCGCGCGAGCGCGGCCCCCGCGCGGTTGAGCTCCGCCACGCGACCTGCCTGGCCATGCCCATCCAGCCGGTAGCGCGTGCCGCCGAAGGTGTTAGTGGTGATCACCTGCGCGCCCGCGTCCACGTAGGCCTGATAGATCCCGCGGATCACGTCGGGGCGCTCGACGTTCCAGGCCTCGGGCGCGCCCGACTCCAATCCGGCCGCGTGCAGCATCGTGCCCATCGCACCGTCACCCAGGACAAAGGGCCGTGTGCTCAAGAACTCGATCAGCTTGTCCATGCCATCCTCCCTCTGATGCGACGTCGCCAGCGGATGAGTCGGCTGGCGTTTGAAGGTTGCGCGACATCATCGTAGCTGTTGCCATGACTGGAGATTGTACGCCAATTATCCAGGATGGGCAAGCCCGCGATCACGAGGTTGGCATCGCTCACGATGGCTCGGTCAGGAGACTGCATCGTGAGCGGCTCTTCTGAGCAGCTCTTCTGAACGGCTCAGAAGAGCCTGTCGAACGGCGGCCACGGCAACCTGGATTGTGGACAAGCCACACTTGCACCGGGACAACGTCCTGGACTATAATGCGCATACCCTGAAGGATGAAGGACCCGGGCAATCGGTTGCACTGCGCGCCCTGCAAACTCGCAATGACTAAGGAGCGTCTTCATGAATCCCATCTTACTCAAACTCGGCCCCTTCCAGGTCCACTGGTACGGCCTGTTGATCGTCGGCGGCGCGGTGTTGGCCGCCTGGCTGTCCACGAAGGAGGCCGCGCGCCGCGGGGAAGACCCCGAACACGTCTGGAACGTGCTGACCTGGGCGTTGATCCTGGGCATCATCGGCGCCCGGCTCTACCACGTCTTTTCGACGCCGGCGGGCAACTTCGCCGGTTGGGCCTACTATCGCGAACATCCCATCGAGATCATCGCGTTCTGGCACGGCGGGTTCCGCGGGCTGGGCATCTACGGCGCGGTGGCTGGTGGCGTGGTCGCCATCGTGGCCTATACGCGGATCGCCAAACTCAACCTGCTGCGCTGGCTGGACATCCCCACTCCGGGCCTGCTGCTGGCGCAGGCCGTCGGCCGGTTGGGCAACCGGATCAACCAGGAGTTGTACGGACCGCCCGCCGAACAGGCGTGGGCATTCCACATCAACCCGGTTTATCCGTGCCAGGAGCCGACCGGCTCCCCGCTGGCGTGTGGGCTGCCCGACCGGCTGACGCAGGCCGCCAGGGATTGGTACGCCACCCACGGCTTTCACCCCACCTTCTACTACGAGATGTCCTGGAACATCGTCGGCTTCGTCCTCTTTTGGTGGGCCGGCCGGCGTTTCAAGGGCTGGCTGCGCGACGGGGACATCTTCCTGTTCTACCTGATCTGGTACCCGGTCGGGCGGTTCTGGGTCGAGATGTTCCGGCCCGACGCCTGGCGTATGGGTAGCCTGGCCACCGCGCAATGGATCGCCCTGATCGGCATCCTCATCGGCGCGGTGGGCTTGTTCCTCAACCACCGCCGGCCGCGGCCGGTGGCGGGGTGACAGGGTGTAGTATCGCGTGATCTCGTACCTCTCCGGATCTTGCAGAAAGTCATGCCGCGACTTGTCCTTGCTCGTCGGGATAGCACATTAACAACGGCAACTGGAGTGGACGAGCTGAGACCGGTACCGCGATGGCGCCGATGATTTCGGCTTTGGATAAACCCTTAGCCGGTCGGGTGACTGGTTTGCCTGGCTGCGCGGCGAGATCCGTGAAGACGAAAGCGCGCTGGTCCGGCGCAAAGCGGATGCTGACCGACTTGCCCGCCCACGCGCGCCCCAAGCCATAGCGTTGGTTGCCCAACGAGAGGCGGCCATGCGAGTTGACTTTGCGGGTCCAGGTGAGCGGCTTGAGATAGGCATCGATGCGTTGGAGGTCGAACAGTTCCAACTCATACGCCGGGTCGTAGAGTCGTCTGGGCCAGCGCAGTTCGGGATGAGCCACCAACGGCGGGCGGCCATGGCACCCCCGCGCACGTGACGGGCACTGGCTGTTCAGTTCATCCCAATCAGCGTCCACCTGCGCTTGGAGTTGGGGCCCATCCTGGAACGTACTACCTGATAAGGTGCGTTCGCCCAGTGTGCGATGGGCGCGTTCGACACCGCCGTTCTCCCGGGGCGAGTGGCGAATCAGGCGTGGCTCGATACCTAACCCGATCCACCACAAACTGAGCCGCGTGGGGAAAGGCGACGGATCATCATCGACAAAGAGGGAGGCGTGGTCAGTCTGGATGGCATCCGGCAGCCCCCATTCGCTAAAGGCGATCCGACAATCGGCTTGCACCTGTTCGGTGGTGAGCTTGACGATGCGTTCGTCAGCGTGCTCGGCTGGGTGGATGCGATGCAAGACCGTGGCCCGCCCCACCGCATCGCGGGCTTGACTGAACGTGGTCGGCCCCACGCCGGGCACGTCCACCGATTCCTTGAAGTCGAGCTGCCACAGGCCATGCACCTGGCGTGCCGGCTGTGCCTTGACGGGCGGCTTGGCGTGGCGCCGCTTCAACAAGCGGTCACCGAAGCTGCGCCAGTAACGCCAGACCGTACCGGGGTTCGGCAGGGGCACATCTTGCAGACTCGGCTGGCGCCCCAGGCGCCACACAATGTAGCCGGCGCCCCAGGCTGGGTGCTGGCGCTTCCAGCGCAGCACCAGATAGCGAATAAGCGGATGCGCCTTCGCCAGCGGCCCGCAGTGGGGCCGGCCGATCGGCGAAACCAACTGGGCCAGATCACCGTGGCGCGTGCGGCGAGACCACTTGCGGATGGTCCAGTACGAAAGGCCCAACATCTGGGCCATCTCGGTGTACGAGTGCCCGGCTTGCACTAACTCCATGATCCGTTGTCTCTGCTGTATAGTCGTAGTTCGTGTCGCTGGCATAGTCGCCTCCTCGCTGTAAGGATAACGACTATGCCGCTACAATTCAAGGGGGACGGGGCATGACTTTCTGCAAGATCCCGACGGGCACGAGATCACGCGATACTACACAAGATGACAAGGTGACAAGGGGATGCCTCGCCTTGTCTACTTGTTTCGTAACTGCTCAGGCCCAGACCTCCGAGGTCTTCGATAGCCGTTTCGTCCACTGCAAATGTCGAAAATGGCCAGTGTTTCATGCTTGAATGAGCTACAATGAGGCCTCGGAGGTCTAAATGGGTGCCAGGCTGAGCAGTTACCTTGTTTCCTTATATCCTTGTCTACCCAATCTACCAATCTACCAATCTACCAACCTACCAATCTACCAATCTACCAATCTACCAACCCACAATCTACCAATCCACCATCAGGAGGTGACCCGTGACAAACACAGGATCGCAGTACGAACGTCGTCAACTGGCTGCCGCGTACGTGGCCGGGGTGCAAACGTTGTTGGCGCCTGCGGCGACCCGGGGGGTGGGCGTTGCGGAACGCGCTGCGCCAGCCGAAGACCTGTTGCCCGCCTCTCGAGCGCTGCGCGAGGCCGCGGCTGCCGGGCTGACCGGCGGTGAGACCGCGCTCGACCGGGCGGCCGCGGAGGTGCAACTGCTGGCCGGCGCGGCCCTTGACCTGGTGGTCGCCAGCCATCTGGCCGCGGGCGAGGCGCCGGCGACGCGCGGACTGG
>MNXL01000216.1:0-7030 GCA_001871755.1 Anaerolineae bacterium CG2_30_64_16 | reverse complement strand
CATCGCCGAACTGCAAGCCCTGATCGAAGCGCCCGAAGCCTATCTGGTCGGCGCGGTGGCGGGCCGGGGCGTGCGCGCGGTCGGCGACGCCAGGACGGCCATGACAGGCGCGGTGCGTGCGGCGCTGAGCGGCATCCGCTCAGACGTGCTGACCACCGGCGGCCACGTGGTGCAAGGGCTGTTGCTGCTGGACGCGGCGCTGTTGAAGGAGGCGCTGCGGGTCGTGGGCGGGGATTTGGCCGAGAAACTCGGCATCGACCTGGCGGGCATCAGCCGCCACGTGATCGATTTCGTGATCGCGGCCAACGACAAGATCCTCGCGCTGCTCGGGATCGACGCGCTGGACCAGGCGCGCGCACAACTCGCGGCCTGGCTGGCGGACCTGCAAGCAGGCACGCTGTTCCCGGATCTGGTGGACCGGCTGTACGGGACGGCTGCGATCGAGAGCGAGGTCGCGGGCTGGATCGCCGATTACAGCGCGGGGGAGGCGGCCCTGCTCGTGGGGCGCGATGAGGTGGATCTGCTGGCTGGCCGGTTTGCGGCCAAGGGCAACGTGGTCGACAAGATCGCCACCGGGCTGGCGCTCGTCAAGCTGACCCCACCCGCGCTGACACCGGCCGGCCGGATCGCGATCGCCGTGGTCTACCTGGGCCTGCTGGCCTACCTGGTCGGCGCGGGCTACGATCACGTGGATTCCGATCGCATGAAGCTGTTGGACTGGGTAGAGGGTGTGCGCGGGATCTCGCAGCGTTTGCTGGTCACCCCGCCGGCCTGATATTCTGAGCGCCTGTCAGTTTTCGGCCCTTCGACGTTGCTCAGAGCTTGCCCTGAGGCACGAAGGGACATGCTTCGCTCAGTCACACCCGTGCAAGCGGGTGTCCAGGCTTCTGGATTCCCGCTTGCGCGGGAATGACGGCTAATACGACTCGCCACACCGCGCAAGCGGGTGTCCAGTGATCACGGCCTGGATTCCCGCTTGCGCGGGAATGACGCGCTCGGAATTTTCAAGGCCGATCAGTATGCCAACGACCACCTCAACCCCGCAGAGGACGTTGAAACGTCCCAACGTCCCAACGTTCGCGGTCGCATCCGGCGTGGTGTCGCTCACGGCAGGAACGGCACAAATCCCCGCGGCACGCACGGACTCTGAGGCACGAAGACGATCTGGGCCAGGGCGCTCCACTCACCGGGATAGCGATGATTCGGCCACGCGCCGTGGGACCCGGCCGGCTGCTCGGCCCGCGCCCGCACCCGGAACTCGTAGCTGAGCGCACCGCCGCACACGTCCGCGCCAAACGGGACGGCCCCGGCAGCCTGCCCAACCAGCCAGTCCGTCCACGCACCCTCCTCCCCTCGGCGATATTGCACGTCGAAGTACAACTCGTAGGCGCCGCCCGGGATCGCCGGGATGTCGGGGCCGAGAGCGCCGCTCCAGCCGACATCCACCTGGACGCCCGGCGTCTCGACCGGCGTCGTCGCGAGCATCCCGGTGAAGCCGGCCGTCGGGGCCACCACCAGGCTGATCGCATCGACAAACGCGTGCGCGCCATGCCAGCGATACGGGCTGCGCACGCGGGCAAAGACGGTCAACACCTCGCCCTGTGCGGTCGCGGAAAGCCGCAGGTTGGCCCACCGGCTCTCGGTGAAGTTGCGCCGATCCTCGACCCAGACGATGCTCGCCGCCCCCGGGTCCGTGCCGCCGGTGGGATCGATGCCCAGCATCTTGGCCATGTAGTAGCCCGCGGGACAATCGTTGGGCGTGGCGCTCCCCCCGCACAGGCTGACCATCCAACCGCTGAGGCTGTAGGCCACGCCAGGCGTGACGTGCACCTGCTGAAACACGGCCACGTCGAACGGCTTGCCCGGCGCCGGTGGCGTCTCGATCTCCTCCGACAGGAAGGCCAGGCTGTCCAGGCCCGCGATCCGCTCGATGAAGCCGGCGCTATCACAACTGCCTGCGAAGTGCACGCGCGTACTGTCAAGCATCGGATTGCCGCTCAACAGCACCGCCGTCCACCCACTGGGCACCGATCCACGGATGCCCGATTGCGGCCCAAACCCGGCCGCACACTCGAAATCCGAGTTCAGCAGGGCGGGAGCCGCCAGGGTCGTCAGGCCCACCTGCGCCGCCCCCACCTCTCCGGGTAGGCTCATGTTACCCACCCGCACCGCGGACGCCGATCCCATGCTCACCCAAACCCAAGCCACCAGCACTGCCCACGCGAACCTTTGAGCCATGAGAACCCTCCCCCGAATATCAACGGCGACCACGCCGGAGCCTGCCCTGAAAATGCACAGCGAATGGGGAAAACAACGAATCCCTTGCTGTGGCCGGTCTGCGACCGAGCTGCCGTTTTCATGCGCCGTGGCGACGAGCACGGCATGAGAAACTGCCCTGAAAACACGCCCGTCTGTCACTCTGAACGGGTGTGCCGGCCGAAATTCGTGGCGGCGAGCCACCAGTGAAGCATGTCCTGAGCGACGTCAAAGGGAGTCTCGACTCCGGTCAACGAGATTCTTCGCTTTCTCGGCTGTGCAATGTTAGTTGGCTGCAGGAGCCGCTCAGAATGACTTTTCATGCGCCGTGGCGCCGCGGGCGGCATGAGTAACTGCCCTGAGCCTGTCGAAGGGATCGTCCCTTCGGATCATTGTCCGACACACTATAGCCGAGGCGGCCCGTCACCGCAATAGGAACTTTGGGGCAAATGGCGGGATCATTGGGGTGGGTAACGCACAGGTGCCAGGCACTTCGAAAGCGCCTGGTACCTGAACTTGTTTCGTCGTCTAGCTCAGCCACGACACTTTGCTGTACACCTAGATCACGTAATCAGGCACGCGGGTCATCAACCGCAAATCCCGCAAACGCGATTTGACAGGCGCAAGCCGTCCAACCTGGACATAAAGGACGGGGCGATCGGGATTGTCGTCGTGCTGGAGGTAGTTCTTGACACGGCGCAGGTTTTCGCGACTAAAAACTGGGTCGTTCCTATCCAACAACACCACAAGCGCGTCGCGCGGGATACGCCTGGCAAACTCAGGATGCTCCACCACGTAGTAATTGAACTCGGCAAACAACTCGTCGTACTTTTCTTCGAACAGGCTGTTCATCCGCGCCTCCTCATCTCTCTCTGCAGTACGACGAATTGCGTTTCCGTCATCGCTGAGACATCCGCTTACCTGTAATTCTAACATACCCCGCCTGACTGCGTCAATTGTTTTACGGACCAGGATATTGAATCACCGCAGACACCATCACTTGGAGCCCTAACTCCTTGCAGTCATTCCGCACCCTGCGCGGACTTGCGTTTCGGGCATCAGTGTGGTATAAGTGGTCCTTGCCCCCCCCAGGGGGGATGGGATTGGTATATCAGCTTACAGAAAAGCCGCCGGGAACATGCTACCCTCATGCCAATGATGAATCGATGCCTGCACCTCCGTCTTGCTGATTCGCGGGTCCGCCATAATGCCAATACGGGCGCTTGCGACAAAGGAGAGAAGATGAACGATCAAACCAAAACGGGGGTCATCCGCCGCCTGCAAAGCGTCGAAGGGCACGTACGCGGCATCCAGCGCATGGTCGAAGAGGACAAGTACTGCATCGATATCATCAAGCAGATCGACGCGGTGCAAGCCGCGTTGACCAAGACCCAGGAGATCATCCTGGACAACCACCTGCACACCTGCGTCACGACCGCCATCCGCGACGATGAGCCTGCCCGCCGCGAGGCGGTGATCGGCGAGATTCTGGAAGTTTTCGCGATTACCAATGCAAGGTAAATTGGTAGATTGGTAGATTGGTAACTTGGTTGCGAAGTCAACCACTAATCTACCAATCTACGAGTCTACCACCAAGGAGCAATCCCATGTCCCAAACCGTCACACTCAGCATCCCGAACATCTCATGCCATCACTGCACCATGACCATCGCCCGCGAGACCAAAGACTTGCCCGGCGTGCTCAAGGTGGAAGGAGACGTCGCGGCCCAGACCGCCACGTTCACCCTCGAAAACCCGACCGCGTTGGCCGGCGTCAAGCAGACGTTGGTCGAAATCGGCTATCCGGCGGCGAACTAGGTATTAGATATTGGGTATTAGGTATTGGGTATTGCCCAATACCCCATACCCTAATACCCAATACCTCAATACCCATCAGGCATCCCATGACCGAAACCAGCCACATCACCCTCCCCATCACCGGCATGACCTGCGCGAACTGTTCGGCCACGATCGAGCGCAACCTGAAGAAGCTGCCCGGCGTGGCCGACGCGGCCGTGAACTATGCCAGCGAAAAAGCCACCGTCACGTTCGATCCGGGCCTGGTGAGCCAGCAGCAAATGACCGCGCTGATCGGCGACCTGGGGTATGGCGTGGCCACCGCAAAGGTCGAGATCCCGGTCAGCGGCATGACGTGCGCCAACTGCGCGTTGACGATCGAGCGCAACCTGAAGAAACTACCCGGTGTGACCGATGTCAGCGTCAACTACGCGACCGAACGGGCCGCGGTGGAATTCATCCCGACGCTGGTCGGCTACAACGACTTCAAGCAGAAGATCGTCGACGTCGGCTACGGCGTGATCGAGAGCGCGGGCATGGAAGCGCCCCAAGATGTCGAGGCGCAAGCGCGCGCGGCGGAGATCGCCCAGCAGCGCCGGCTGCTGTGGACCGGCGTCGCGCTGACCACGCCGCTCTTCCTGCTCACCATGGCGATGATGTTCGGGATCGGCGGGCTGGGCCACTCGACATGGCTCAACTGGCTCTTCTTCACGCTGGCGACCCCGGTGCAGTTCTACGTCGGCGGACAGTACTACGTCGGCGGCTACAAGGCGCTGAAGAACGGCAGCGCCAACATGGACGTGCTCATCGCGCTGGGCTCGTCCGCGGCCTACTTCTACAGCGTGGCCGTGTTGCTCTTCCCCAGCCTGGGGCACGTGGTCTACTTCGAGACCTCGGCGCTGATCATCACGTTGATCCGGGTGGGCAAGTACCTGGAGGTAGTGGCCAAGGGCCGCACCAGCGCGGCCATCAAAGCGCTGATGGGGCTGCGGCCCAAGACCGCCCGCATCGTGCGCCCCTCGTCGAAGCTCGGGACAGGTGCTGGCGTCGAGCAGGATGTCGCCATCGAGGACGTGCGCGTGGGCGACACGGTTATCGTGCGACCGGGCGAGAAGATCCCCGTAGATGGCGTCGTGCTGGATGGCCGTTCGGCGGTCGATGAGTCGATGCTGACCGGCGAAAGCCTGCCGGTCTCCAAAGGTCCCGGCGACCCCGTCATCGGCGCGACCCTGAACAAGTCGGGGCTGCTGCGCTTCCAGGCCACCAAAGTCGGCGCGGAGACCGCGTTGGCGCAGATCATCCGTCTGGTGGAGGAGGCCCAGGGCTCCAAGGCGCCGATCCAGGCGCTGGCCGACCGCGTATCGGGCATCTTCGTACCCATCGTCATCGGCATCGCGCTGCTGACTTTCCTGGGTTGGTTCTTCCTCGCCGAAGGCGGCTTCACGCTGGCGATGGTCAACATGGTGGCGGTGCTTGTCATCGCCTGCCCGTGCGCGCTCGGGCTGGCCACACCGACCGCCATCATGGTGGGTACCGGCAAGGGCGCCCAGTACGGCATCCTTTTCCGCAGCTCCGAGGCGCTGGAGCGCACCGAGCAAGTGCAGGTGGTGGTGCTGGATAAGACGGGGACGATCACGCAGGGGAAGCCGGCGGTTACCGACATTGCAGATTTCAGATTGCAGATTGCGGATTTGCCTGAGTCCTCCATTGACCAATCCGCAATCCGAAATCGGCAATCCGAAATCCTGCGTCTGGCCGCGTCGGCCGAGCGCGGGTCGGAGCATCCGCTGGGCGAGGCGATCGTCGCGGCGGCCAACGAGCGAGGCCTGGCGCTGAGTCAGCCGGAGGCGTTCGAGGCGGTCGCCGGCCAGGGCATCCGCGCCCAGGTGGACGGGCATGAGGTGCTCGTAGGCGCGCCGCGGTGGATCGAAGCGAACCTCTCCCCCATCCCCTCCCCTGCGAGGGGAGGGGAGCCTTTCTCCTCCAACCGCTCGCGAGCAAGGGGAGGGGAGATTGCCTCCCCCCTCCCTGGCAGGGAGGGGGGCTGGGGGGGTAGGTCCATCGTCGAACGCCTGCAATCCGAAGCGAAAACCGCGATGGTCGTCGCGATTGACGGGGAGGCCGCCGGCATCATTGGCGTGGCGGACACCGTCAAGGAGGGATCGGCCGAGGCGATCGCTGGCCTGCGCCACCAGGGATTGCACGTCATCATGCTCACCGGCGACAACCAGCGCACCGCGGACGCCATCGCCGCGCAGGTCGGCGTGGATCGCGTCCTGGCCGAGGTGTTGCCCGGCGACAAAGCCGCGCAGGTGAAGGCGTTGCAGGTCGCAGAACGCGGAGCAAAGGACGTAAAACGAAAGACGCAATCCGCAATCCGCAATCCGCAATGGGTCGTCGCCATGGTCGGAGACGGCATCAATGACGCGCCCGCGCTGGCGCAGGCCGACGTCGGCATCGCCATCGGTACCGGCGCCGACGTGGCGATGGAGACGGCCGGGATCACGTTGATGAGCGGGGATCTGCGGGGCGTGGCCCGGGCGATCGCACTCAGCCGGGGCACCATGCGCACGATCAAGCAGAACCTGTTCTGGGCGTTCTTCTACAACGCGCTGTTGATCCCGGTAGCCGCGGCCGGGTTGCTGCACAGCGCGCCCTGGCTGGCGGCCGCCGCGATGGCGTTCTCTTCGATCTTCGTGGTCACCAACTCGCTGCGTCTACGTGGCTTCAAGTTGATCGAGGGGTAATTCGTTGACACTCTGCATCTTCGGTGATATACTGCCCACTGTGTGAGTTGAATGCCAGACAGATGATGTCGGACAGATAATGCCAAACAATTGATGTCAAACAGTTGATTGGAGACAGAATGACAGAGAGTTCCACGATCTTGCGCGGCCCGATCTCGGCAAACCGGGCGAACAACAAGGCAAAATTCATCATCGGCGGGCTGATCATCGCCGGGCTGATCATCTACCTGG
>MNXL01000405.1 GCA_001871755.1 Anaerolineae bacterium CG2_30_64_16 | reverse complement strand
CAGCTCTGGGTTCACGTGGGCCACCATGGCGCTGGTGGTCATCGTGTCTCTGGACAGGATCAGCGCGGCCCGCGCCGCGGCCGCCTGGGCCTGGACAATCGTCTCGTCCAGCAGCTTGGGATAGTGCGCCATCCCGGCCATATACACGCCGGCCGACGAGAAGTCCACCGGCCGCAGCTTGACGTGGGCTTCCAGGAAGAACCCGTCCAGGTCACAAGAGACCTTGAGCCGCGTCGCCAGCTCCCGCGCGTCCGCCTGCGGCACGATCGGCATGCTCAAGACCAGCATGTCGGGTTCGAAGATCAGCTCGCGGCCCAATCGCGGCTCGTAGACCTTGACCCTCAATCCGCCCTCACCCGCCGTCACTTCGGGCCTGGCGTCGAAATCGTAACGGACGAACAGGATGCCCTTTTCGCGGGCCGCAGTGTACAGCCGTTCCCCAAAACCGTAGGTGCGCATGTCGCGATAGATGATCGTGATCTGCGCGCTCGGGTTCAGCTCCTTCAACTTGAGCGCGTTCTTGAGCGCCAGCGCGCAACAGATGCGGCTACAGTACTTCTCGGACGGCTTGCCGGCGCATTGGATCATCACCACGGTATTTGGTAGATTGGTAGATTGGTAGTTGGTGGATTGGGCGGCAGGGCTATCTTCCCAATTTACCGATTTACCAGCTACCAAGTTACCGAGCATTTCCTCGAACTCCTGCTGCGTCACGATCCGCGGGTCGGCGCCATAGCCGTACTCGGTCCCGCGATACTCCATGCCGCCGGTGGCGACGATGGTCACGCCGTGTTTGATTTCGTATTGGGGATTGGGGATTGGGGATTGGGGATTGGGGATTGGGGATTGCGCGTTGCGCGTTGCGAGTTGCGAGACAAAGTTTCCTTTGAATCCTGTTGTCCCGACCAGTTCTGTCTGCAGATGCACGTCAATCAGTGAATTGCTCTCCACCTGCTCCACCAGCTCGGCCAGAAACGCCTGGGGCACAGTCGCAGCCGAATTTCGAGAAGCGCCTGGTCGCTCTCGCCCCCCAATCTCCCAATTTCCCAATTTCCCAATTTCCCAATTTCCCAATCTACCAGTTTCCCAATCTACCAAATACCGCACGTTGCGCAAATTCCCGCCCAGCTCATCTTCGCGCTCGATCAGATGCACCGGGAAACCCTGGCGGGCCAGGTTGAGCGCGGCGGTCATCCCCGCGACGCCGCCCCCGATCACCAGCGCTGCCTTCTCGACCGGTACCTGCTGGGTGTGCAGCGGCTCCAGCTCGGTCGCGCGCGCCACGGCCATCCGCACCAGATCTCTGGCCTTCTGCGTCGCGCCCGCCCAGTCGTTGGAATGCACCCACGAGCACTGGTTGCGGATGTTGGCCATCTCGAACAGATGCTCGTTCAGCCCGGCAGCCCGGATGCAGCCCTGGAACAGCGGCTCGTGGGTCAGCGGCGTGCAACTGGCGACGACCACCCGGTTCAGCCCCAACGTCTTGACCTGCTCGGTGATGTGGACGATGCTGTCCTGGGAGCAGGTGTACAGATTGTGCTCGGCGTGGACCACGTTGGGCAGCGACTCGGCATAGCTCGCGACATCGGGCACGTCCAGGAACCCGCCGATATTGCTGCCGCAGTGGCACACAAAGACACCGACTCGGGCCTCTTCCTGGCGGATATCGCGCTCCGGCGGGTATTCGACGACCCGGGTCAGGGTGTGGCGCGCCCCCGCCAGCAGCTCGCCCGCGGCCGCGGCCGCCCCGCTCGCATCTACCACCGATTCGGGGATGTCCTTGGGGCCCCGGAACGGGCCGATGGCGTAAACACCCGGTCGAGAGGTGTGCAGCGGCTGGAAAGGCATCGTCCGGGCGAAGCCGTACCGGTCTGTGGCCACCCCCAGGTTTTGCGCCATCTGGCGTACGCCCTGGGCGATTTCCATCCCGACCGACAGCACCACCATGTCGAATTCCTCTTCGATCAGGGTATTTGCCTCTTGCCCCTTGCCCTTTGCCTCTTGCTCCTTGTCATCCGCAGCGTAGCGCACAATCAAGTTTCCGTTCGCCGGATTTTCCTTGATCGCCGAGATGCGGCAGCGGGTGTATTTGACGCCGTACTTCTGCTGGGAACGGCGATAGTACTCCTCGTAGCCTTTGCTGAACGCCCGCATGTCCATCATGAAGATGTGAACCTGGGTATCAGGTTCGTGCTCGATGGCCATGATCGCTTCTTTGGTGGCGTACATACAGCAGACGGCGGAACAATAATCGTGATTCTGATCGCGGGAGCCGACGCATTGCAGGAACGCGATCTTCCTGGCCGGTTTGCCGTCCGAGCGCCGCTTCACGTGGCCAAACGTGGGACCACTGGCGCTCAGCAGGCGCTCGAATTGGAGCGCGGTCACGACGTTGGGATAGCGCCCCCACCCATACTCGGCGGAGCGCTCGGCCTGGTAGATCTCGTACCCCGGCGCCAGGATGACCGCGCCGACCTCGACCTGCCGGGTCGTCGCGATCATGTTGTGGTCTATCGCATCGACGCCGCACTGGTACACGCAGCTCAGGCACTCGGAGCAGACCCCACAGGCCAGACACCGTGCGGCTTCGGCCTGGGCCTGCTCGTCAGTGTAGCCCAGCTCGACCTCGGCAAAGCTCCCGCGCCGATCGCTGACAGTGAGCTCGGGCATCGGCACGCGCGAGGTGATCTTGACCTCGCCACGTCGCATCCTATCCTGGAGCTCCTCCCGGGTCAGCTTGACCACCGGCAGTTCAGGTTTGGGCGGCGCCTCCAGGTATTCACCTTCCAGGTAGCGCTTGATGCTCTCGGCCGCCCGGTGGCCGCTGGCCACCGCCTCGATGACGAAAGCCGTGCCTGATACCGAGTCGCCAGCCGCGAAGACCCCCTCACGGGTTGCAGCCAGGGTGTTCGGGTTGATGGCGATGGTGCGTTGCCGGGTCAGCCCAACACCGGCATCGGCAGGGATGAAAGCCAGACCGGCGCGCTGCCCGACGGAGAAGATCACGATGTCGCTTTCGAGGACGTGCTCGGAGCCAGGCTCCTGTTTGACGTCGAGCCGGCCCATCGCATCAAACGCGAAGGATGCCACCCTGGCGCATTGCACGCCCCCTACCCGGCCGTCACCATCGGGCACGATTTTCAAGAAGGCCCGAGACGGATAGATGGCAATGCCCTCTGCCTCCGCTGCCTCGACCTCCCACGGGTGTGCCGGCATGCCTTCCTGGGACTCCAGGCACGCCATGCTCACCTGCGCCCCCAGCCGGACGGCCGTCCGCGCCACGTCGACGGCCACGTTCCCGCCACCCAATACCAGCACCCGCTTGCCGCCGATGTCGGGGGCATTGCCCAGGCGTACATCCCGCAGGAAGGCGGTGTTGATCAACACGCCATTCAGGTCCGCGCCGGGGATGGGCAGGCGCACCCCTTCGTGCGCGCCGACGGCGATCAGCACCGAGGTGAAGCCCTCCTCGAACAGGTCATCCAGGTTGTTGACCTGCGTGTTCAACCGCAACTCGACGCCTAGATCCACGATATCCTGGACCTCGCGGTCCACGATCCAGCCAGGCAGCCGATACTCGGGCACCCCGACGCGGAGCATCCCGCCCGCGACCGGCAACGCCTCGAACACGGTCACCGGATAGCCAGCCTTGCACAGGTCTTGCGCGGCCGTCAGCCCGCACGGCCCGGAGCCGATGATGGCCACCCGCTGGTCATACTTGACCTCGCACGGCTCGGGCGGCACGCGTTCCTCGGCGTAGACCCTGTCGGTGACAAAGCGTTTGAGCGCGTGGATGTTGATGGGGTCGTCGACCAGGTTGCGGTTACAGGCTTCCTCGCAGCGATGGTTGCAGATCCGGCCGCAGATGCCTGGGAAGGGGTTATCCTCTTTGATGACCCGCAGCGCGTCGTGGTAGCGGCCTTCGCGGATCAGCGCGATGTAACCTTGGGCGCGCTGATGGGCTGGACAGGCATCGCGACACGGCGCGATCCCGCGCTTCTCGATGGCGTAAGCGTTCGGCGCCGCCTGCGGGTAGAGCTTGTGCGCGGCGTGCTGCTGGGCTAACCCCTCATCGAAGCGCCCGGGGATGATCACGGGGCAGACGTCGGCGCACTCGCCGCAGCCGGTGCATTTGGTCACGTCGATATAGCGCGGGTTGGTGCGCACCGTGGCCGTGAAATGGCCCGGTTCACCGGCCAACCCCGTCAGTTCGCTGTCGGTCAACAGCTCGATGTTAAGGTGCGCCGCGGTCTCAACCAGCTTGGGGCTGATTGTGCACATCGCGCAGTCGTTGGTGGGAAAGGTCTTGTCGAGCTGCGCCATGTGCCCGCCGATCGCGGACTTTTTTTCGACGAGATAGACCTTATAGCCACTCTCCGCCAGATCGAGGGAGGCCTGCATCCCCGCGATGCCGCCCCCGACGACCATCACCGCGCCGACGATGTTATCATTTTCCCCGCGACCGTTGCCAGGCATGTCACTGCTCCCTCACCAGTTCAGACGCTCGTTGACGGCGTTCGCAAACGCTTGGCAGCTCTATTCGACGTGCACTGCGCGCGATGACACACGTTTCCTTTTCCCGGCGCGTGCAAAGAACCGGACGCGCTCCTGAGCCGAAAGGTCCTTCGTCTGGCGATAGTGCAGCAGACGCACGTAATGGACTTCTTGCATTACGGCGTCATCAGGAAACTCTCTCCGGACTTCCTCCCAAATCTGCTTCTTCTCGGTCTCTGTCAACTCGCTCATCAGACCACCCCCTACAGCTCGGGCGGCGCCAAGATCTCAATCGGGCCATATTCCATCAGCGCATTGACCAGGTTGTATCCTCTCAATAGATAGGGGCATCGCCATCACGTGCCTGGCACTTTTCGGAAGTGCCAGGCACGTTCGCCCCAGATTATTGAGAAGATACACCAGGTTGACCTCTCGCCGCGTCTTTACCTTGACCAAATGCTCGAAGTTCCAACTCATCAAGTAGCCGACTCCATTCACAACCGCAATCGCAGCGTGATTCGCATCCGATGTGTATTTTTCTGGAAAGATACCTCTCTTGACGTATTCCTGGGCCAGGCTGTCCGCTTCCTCACTGAATACCAGAATGTCAAAACCGTTCACCAGTTCTTCCATCTTCGCACGCTTCTCGGCATCTGGCGTGTCTCGGACTTCTAACAGAACAATGTCCGAGATTACAGCCTTGAAGCCAGGCAGACGCTCGGTCCAGAATTGCCGAGTAAGCCGCTGCCGATCCGGCGCCCGCTCATCGTAGTAAGCACTCGGGACAGTTGTGTCCAAGTATATTCTCGTCTTCGTCATGTCTCGACCCGCCCTTCCTCACAGGCGTCACCAGCCATATCAGCTTCCTCGCCAGGTCTGAGAGTAACTCAGCCGTCATGCCCGAATGCTTCTATCGGGCATCCAAGTTCCCGCTGGCAACGCCGCTGGATTCCCGCTAAGGGCTTGCGGGAATGACATCGCCACGAAGGCTGAGTAGTAACGTCTGAGATTGGGCATCAATGCCAACTTTGCTCGGGAGAAGTCGCAGAAACACTCAAGCCCCCCGCAACGGCACGCTCCGATGAGAACACACCTTGCCTTTGGCCAACCAACCACACTTCACGACGGCTCACTCTGGAGCTCTCTCAGCGGGCTCGGCCCCAGCGCCCGGATCCGTTCGGTCATCTCGTTGGCCACCCGGGCGAAGGTTTCTCCCATCCCTCCTGAGACAAAATACATCTCCAACCGCTCGCTGCCGATGCCGATTTCATCCAACAGCTTCTTGACTCTGCTGACGCGCACACGGGCGCGCTCGTTGCCCCGCACATGGTGACAGTTGCCGATGGGACAGCCGACGACATACACGCCGTCCGCGCCGTGCTCGAAAGCGTTGAGGATATACTGGACGTCGGTCTTGCCGGTGCAAGGCATCTTCACCAGCTTGACGTTGGCCGGGTATTGAATGTGCAGTGCGCCCGCCGTATCGGCGGCCATGTCTGCACAATAGATACACATGAAAACCGTAATCTCCGGCTCGAAACCGTTACCGTTGTCGGCCATGCAAACCTCGTTTCAGATGGACTTACTGCGTATTGCGTACTGCGTACTGCGTATTGCGTACTGCGTATTGCGTCTCTGCACTGCGCTCACCCCCCTCGCTCCACGCTCCACGCTCCACACTCCACGTCCCACGCCCCACGCTCCACGCTCCACGCCTCAAACCGCCCACGCCCCCACCGTCTCGCTCATCAACTGCGCGTCCAAATAGGCCACCAGTTGGATGGCCTTGGCCGGGCACTCGGCGGTGCAGGTGCCACAACCCTGGCACAGAGCTGGCTCGATGTAGGCCGCCCCGATGATCCCGCCCACGCCGGTCAGGTCGGCCTGGATCTTCGGGATCTCAAAGGGGCAGGTGCGCACGCATGTCAGGCAGCCCACGCACTTCTCTGGATCCACGACCGCGACCGGGCCACCAAAGTAGAGCGGTTTCTTTGCCAACAGCGTGATCGCCCGCCCCGCGGTGGCCTGCGCGTTGATGATGGTCTCTTCGATGAACTTAGGATAGTGGGCCATACCGGCCATAAAAATGCCCTCTTCCATGAAGTCCATCGGCCGCATCTTGAGATGGGCTTCCTGGAAGAAGCCCTCGATCGACAGCGGCACGTTCAGGATTCTGGCCAGTTCCGCGGCGCCTGGCGAGGGAACGATGGCCATGCTCAGAGCCACCAGATCGGGACTGAGGCACATCTCGCGGCCGAAGACTTGCTCCCAGGCCCGCACCTCCAACTGGCCATCGGGCCGGCGCGCGACCTGTGGCATGTGATCTTCGTCGTAACGCAAGAATATCACGCCGCGGCGGCGCGCCTCAGTGTAGTACTGTTCGCGGAAGCCGTAGGTGATCATGTTCTTGTAAAGAACGTACACCTGGCAGTCAGGATTGAGCATCTTGACCCGCAGGGCGTTCTTCATGGTGTTCGTGCAGCAGATGCGACTACAGTATTCCGTCTCGGTGGGCGGATGCACACACTGGATCATCACCACCTGCTTGAACTCGGCGACCTGCTCGGGGCGATGCACGATGATCTCTTCCAGGTCGAGCTGCGTGACGACGCGTTCGTCTTGACCCAGCAGGTAGATCTCCCCGCGCCACTCCTCACCACCGGTGGTGACGATGGTCACCGCATGGCGCATCTCTGTCTTGACATCGCCGTCACCGGCACGCGTCGCGATCACTGCCCGGAAATCGCCCGTGCGGCCCGTGTGCGTTTTTACCTCGCTGCGGGTGAGCACCTGGATGCGCTCGTGCCCGCGCACCCGGTTGATCAGGTCGCGCAGCAGGCGTTGTGGGTTCTGCCCCTCGGCCACGTAGTAGATGTGGCGCAAGTTGCCGCCCAATTGGGCCTGGCGCTCGACCAGGGTGACGTTGTAGCCCGCGTCGGCGATCGACAGCGCCGCCTGCATCCCGGCCACCCCACCGCCGATGATCAAAGCCTGGTTCGTGGGTTTGAGGTGTAGCTTGTGCACCGGCTGGGCCAGGCCCACGCGGTCTACGGCCATCCGCACCAGCTCTTTGGCCTTGCGGGTGGCCAGTGCGGGCTGGCTCTCGTGGACCCAGGCACACTGTTCGCGGATGTTGGCCATCGCCAACAGATAGGGGTTCAACCCGGCCTGACGGATCACGCGTTGGAACAGCGATTCATGGGTGCGCGGGCTACAGCCGGCCACCACGACCCGATTCAGCCCGTGGGCCTCGATTGCCTGCCGGATGCGGTCCAGGTCTGGCTCGATGCACCCGAACGCCAGCCGTTCGGTGTGCACGACATTCGACAGGGTCTCGGCAAACCCGGCCACATCCTGGGTGTCGATCACGCCGTCGATAGAGGGCTCGCAGCGGCAGATAAAGACACCCGTCCGGATCGGTTCAGCGCTGACGTCCCGTTCCGGTGGAAACTCGTCGCCGATAGAGAGGAAGGGGTATTCACGGCTGGAAGGGTTCTGGCCCAACTGGCTCGACATCAACCGCATCACGTCACCGGCTGCACCGGCAGCATCCAGGAACGTCTCCGCGATCTCCTTGGGCGACAAGAAGGTGCCGCAGACATAGACGCCCGACGCGCTGGTCTCCAGAGGCGTGAACTTGTCGGTCTGGCAGAAGCCATACTCGTTCAGCTCGATGCCTAATTCCTCGGCCAAGGTCTTGGCCGAGCGCGGCGGCACGGTGCCCAGCGACAACACGACCAGATCGAAGCGATCCTGGATCAGCTTCCCCGCGGGATCGGGGTAGTGCAGGAGCAAATCCCCGGTCGCAGGATCCTCTTTGATGTACGAGATGCGCGCCCGAGTGTACTCGACGCCGTACTTCTTGCGTGCCGCCTCATAATAGGCGTTGAACTCCTTGTTGAAGGCGCGCTCATCCATCATGAAGACCTGCGCATGGACACCGGGCAGCCGCTCCTTGGCGATCATGGCCTCCTTGGTGGCGTACATGCAGCAGATCGAGGAACAGTAGGGGTATTTCTGATCGCGGGAGCCGACGCACTGTAGCCAGGCGATGCGTTGAGGCTGTTTGCCGTCCGATGGGCGTAGCACAAGGCCCTCGGTGGGGCCGGAACGGCTGGCCAGGCGCTCATACTGCATGCTATGGATGACATTGGTGTAGCGGCCGTAGCCGAGCTCCTCGTATTCCCCGGCATCGGACAGATCGTAGCCAAGCGCCATGACAATGGCCCCCACATGGATCGTGGACTCGTGCGGGCGCTCATCCAGGTCGATGCATTGAGTGGGGCAAACCGCCACGCAGCGGCCACAATCGTCGCAGTATGGGCCGCGATCGATGATATACGCATCGGGAATCGCACGCACTGCTACCTTGTACGCCGCCTTGCGGGTGGCCAACTCCATCTGGAAGCTGCTGGGCAGCTCCACGGGACACACGATCGAGCAGAGATCACAGTTGATGCAACGCGCGGGATCTACGTGGCGTGGCTCGTGGCGCAATGTCACGCGAAAATCGCCGGCTTGCCCGTCCACGGCGATGACATTGGTCAGGGTCAGCAGGCGGATGTTTGGATGCAGGTTTTTGTCCTGGAACGCGGGCGAGATGGCCGGCCGGGTGCAACCATAACCGTGATCCGATGTACCCCGGCACAGCACGCAGTCATGGGTGGGGAACATATAGCCCAATTGAGCCACCCGGCCGCCTAGCGATGGCGCAGTTTCTACCAGGTAAACTTTCAGCCCGGCCTCGGCCAGATCCACTGCTGCACGCATGCCGGCCACACCACCGCCGATGACCATCACGCTGCCAGCGTCGGTTTTTGGGCCACTGATAACATTAGTGATTCGCGGTTCGAACATCAGTTTCTTTCTCTCAGAAAAGGCTTAGGCAAAACCCTTCGGGTCTTGGTACGGCACGACTGTCGTTGACCCTGAAATCGAGACCCGAAGGGTTTTGCGCTCCATCACGCCCAAAGACTAGGCCAGGCCGTGCTGCAGCTTGAAGGCCCGCACCGTGTTCGTCAGCAACATGGCGATCGTCATCGGGCCGACGCCGCCCGGCACCGGAGTGATGGCGCCCGCCACCTCGACTGCTTCGTCGAACGCAACGTCACCCACCAGGCGCGAACCGCTTTTCCTGGTGGCATCTGCGATCCGGTTGATGCCGACATCGATCACGGTCGCGCCGGGCTTGAGCCAGTCCCCGCGCACAAATTCCGGCCGGCCGATGGCCGCGACCACGATGTCAGCGCGGCGTACTTTGTCGGGCAGGTCCTTCGTCCTGCTGTGGCAGACGGTCACCGTGGCATCGGCGTTCTGCAGCAGGGCCGCCACCGGCACGCCGACGATGTTGCTGCGACCGACGACCACCGCGTCCTTGCCGGCGATCGTGATGCCGGAACGGACGAGCAGTTCGATGCAGCCGGCCGGCGTGCAGGGGATGAACTGCGGGATGCGCCCTTTCATCACGAGCTGGCCGATATTCATCGGGTGGAAGCCGTCCACATCTTTGCTCAGGCTGATGAGGTCAAGCACGGCTTGCTCATTCAGCCCTTTGGGCAGTGGCAATTGCACCAGGATGCCGTTCACGGCCGGATCGGCGTTGAGCTGGCGCACCAGTTCCTCCAACTCCGCCTGGCTGGTTGTGGCCGGCAGCCGATGCGTGATCGAACCCATGCCGGCTTCTTCACACGCCTTGCCCTTGGAGGCAACGTAGGTCTGCGAGGCCGGGTTTTCACCCACTAACACGGCGGCCAGGGTGGGCGCTTGCCCGGTCCTGGCTTTGAGCGCGGCCGTTTCCTCAGCCGCCTCGCGCCGCACCGCCTCGGCGATCGTTTTTCCGTCGATGAGTTTTGCGGTCATTGGATTATCCTTTGGACTGAAGGTCTTGGTATTGGGTATTCCGGTATTGGGTATTGCGAGTAGATGAGCGGTTGCAGAATACCTAATACCCAATACCTAATCCCCAATACCTAATCCCCAATACCCGTTTTCTAACACTCTTCGCAGCTCAACAGGTACTCGTATGCGCCCAGCGCCGCCTTCGCGCCCTCGCCGATGGCGATCAGCACTTGCTCCGCGGGCAGGTCGGTGACGTCGCCCGCGGCGTAGAGGCCGGGCACGCTGGTCGCTGCGGTGGCATCCACGACGACCCGGCCCTCGGCGTCCAGTTCCACCCATCCCTTGACCAGCTCAGTGTGCGGCTTCAAGCCCAACTCCACAAAGACGACATCTACGTCAAGGGTGCGTTGTTCCCCCTCCGACGACTTGACGATGAGCTGGCGGGCGACGCTGTCCCCTTCGACGGTCGCGGGTTCCCAGTTCTCCAACACCGTGACACAGTCGGCGGCGCGGAGCTTGCGTCCCAGGCTGGAATCCAGTTCGCCGTGAGTCGGGGCAATGAGGTAGAGCTGTTTGACGATCTGCGCGAGCTCGGCCGCGCCGCGCAGGGCCATGCCGCCTGATCCGATCAGGGCAACCGCCTTATCCAGGTAGAGCGGCGCGTAGGAGACGGTGGAGTACGCGATCCCGCGCAGGAAGAACCGGGCCGCGCCCGGCACCTTCAGAGGCATCGGATCTGCGCCGGTTGCCAGGATCACAGCCCTGGCCTGAAGCTGGCGACCACTCTCCGTGACCACTTCGAAGTGCTGGTCTGTTTTCGTCAGGCCGGTGACGCGCTCCAGGATGCGGGCGAAATCCAGGTATTCGACTTCGTTGCGGAAGCGCTGCACCAGGTCCGCGCCGTTGATCACCCGGTGTGTGTCTACGCCCTCGATGATCATGTGCGCGTTCGCCTTGCCGCCCAGGTCCGGGCTGATCAGCAGGCAGTTCAACCGCTTGCGGATCGCATAAATGGCCGCGGTCAGCCCGGCCGGCCCGCCGCCGATAATGATGAGGTCGTACATGGTGTGACTCCTGTGGTCGGTATCAGTAGCTTGGTAGATCGGTAAATTGGTAGATTGGTAGATGCGCGACCTGGTCAGACATCAACCTTATTGTACCGAATACCGATTCCCAATCACCGATTCCGAATCTACCCCGTTACCAATCTACCCGGCTATTCCTCCGGCGGCTCCGCGATCAATCCTGTCTCCATCATCGTCTGGGTGAGCTTGCGTGAGCGCAGGATCATGTCGGCGGCATGCTGGAATAGCTCATCGGGCGAGAAACTCAGTCTGGCGATGCCCTGTTCTTGCGCCTTCATGCCCACCGCCACGGCTTCTTTGGCATATACCTCCCACTCGACCATCGTGGGCAGGATGCAGTGCGGGTCCATGCCATCATCGGGGGCGGCGCCGGCCAGGGCATCGGCCGCGGCGACGCACATTTCGTCGGTGATCGTGCGGGCGCGGACATCGAGCGTCCCGCGAAAGATGCCGGGGAAACCCAACGAGTTGTTGACCTGGTTGGGGAAGTCCGAGCGGCCGGTGGCCACGATGCGGGCGCCCGCCGCCTCAGCCTCCCAGGGCCAGATCTCGGGCACGGGGTTGGCGCAGGCAAAGATGATCGCATCATGGGCCATGCTGCTGACCCACTCCGGCTTGATGGTGCCGGGGCCAGGTTTGCTCAAGGCGATGCACACGTCGGCGCCTACCAGCGCTTCGGGGATATCGCCGCGGCGCCCCTCGGCGTTGGTGATCTGGCACAGCCGCCACTTGTCCATGAACTCAGCCCGCCGCTGATAAATGTCCTGCCGGTCAGGGTGCAGGATGCCCTTGCTGTCCAGCATGATGGCCTTGGCCGGGTCTATGCCGGCCTTGAAGCACAACCGGCTGATCGCCACGTTCGCTGCCCCGACGCCAATAAAGACCACCCGCACGTCCTCGATCGCTTTGCCGACGATCTTGAGGGCGTTGAGCAGGCCGGCCAGCGTGACGGTGGCCGTGCCTTGCTGGTCGTCATGCCACATCGGAATCTCGGCCTTCTCCCGCAGGGTATCCAGGATACGGAAGCATTTGGGCTGGGACAGGTCCTCCAGGTTGACGCCGCCGAACGCCGGCTGCAGCAACAGCGTGGTGCGGATGATCTCGTCCGGGTCCTTGGTGTCCAGCATGATCGGCACGGCATCCACGCCGCCCAGCCACTTGAAGAGCAGCGCCTTGCCTTCCATCACCGGCAACCCGGCTTTAGGGCCGATGTCGCCCAGCCCCAACACGCGGGTACCGTCCGACACCACGGCGACGGTGTTCCACTTGTTGGTGTATTCGTAGATCAGCTCTGGATCAGCCTGGATGGCTCGGCACGGCGCCGCTACACCCGGGGTGTACCAGATGGCGAAGTCAGCTATGGACCGGATACATCCCTTCGGCACGGTCTCGATTTTGCCGCGATAAAACGGATGCAAACGCATCGCGTCGGCCGACGGTTTTTGCGCCTTAGCCAACAGCTCTTGCACGTTGGGGATTTCCTTGATCTGAGCCATGCACGTCTCCTTGTGCGCGACGGTAGACGGGTAAATTGGGGATTGGGAAATTGGGAATTGGGAAATTGGTACATTGGGAAATTGGTACATTGGGAAATTGGGACTTGGGAAATTGGGAAATTGGTACATTGGGAAATTGGGACTTGGGAAATTGGGAAATTGGTACATTGGGAAATTGGGACTTGGGAAATTGGGAGCTCCCGATGTACCAAATCTACCAATCTACCAATCTACCAATCTACCAATCCCCAACCTACCAATCTACTAATCTACCAATCCCCAACCTACCAATCTACCAATCTACCAATTCCCAACCTACCAACCTACTAATCTACTAATCTACTAATCTACCGTCTTACACCCGCAAATACGAATCCGCGTAGATCACCTTGTTCAGCAGGATCTGAACCGTCTTCCAAATCGCAGCTTGTTCCGGGTCACTTAGATCCACCGCGTCAACGGTGAGCTCGTCCATGGCCGCGGTGGCATCGTGCAGCGCCAGCAGCAGCCGGCCCACCGCAGTGCTATCGTCGCGCTGTTCGACGATGCGGATGAACTCGTTTTGTTTGGCATCCAACGGATCCGCGATCATCAGATCCAACCCCGCGCCCATCAGCATCACGCAGTAGACGCGGTTGATCAGCGGGCGCATCTCGCGCGGTACGGCGTTGGAGACGTTGCTCAGGCCGACGTTGACACCGGGCGGTGGGTCGCCGGCCACCTGGAGGATGCGCACCGCCTCGATGCACTCCGGCACGAACTCCTGGCAGCCGCTCACGGTGAGCACCAGCGGATCGACCAACAGGTCGGTGATCGGCAGGCCGACCTCCTCGGCGCGCGGGAGGAGCTTTTCCAGCGCGATGTTGACGCGGGCCTCCGCACTGACCGGGATGCCGGACTTCTCCAATGTCAGCGCGATCAGCTTGGTGTTGTACTTTTTGGCGACCAGGGGGACTTTTTCCAGGCGCTCCTCCTCGGCCGAAGTGGAATTGATGATCGGTTGTTGTTTGCAAAGTGGGCAGGCTGCTTCAATGGCGGCCAGGTTGGTGGTGTCCAGGCAGAGCGGCACGTCCACGACTTCCTGGACCGTCTGAACCAACCAGGGCAGGATCTCGACCCCGTGCTTTTTCTGCGGGCCGATGTTCAGATCCACCGCCCAGGCCCCTGCCGCAACCTGTTGCACGGCCATGTCCTGGAAGAAGCGTTTATCGCGATCTGCGATGGCCTGTTTCACTCTGGGCGATATGATGTGGATGTTCTCGCCGATGATCTTCATGTGGGTATCCTCCTTGATAGCTGATGGCTGATGGCTGATGGCTGAAGGCTGATGGCTGATGGCTGATGGCTGATGGCTGATGGCGCTATATATGGGAACTTGTGGATGGTCAAGAGCGCGCAGAAGCATCCAGGATGGTGATCCCCACGAGCCGGTCGCCACTGTACCGAAGCAGTATGCCCTCATCGGTCATCTTCGTGTTCGTCGCTTTCTGGGGACGCTGAAGACTGATGTATAGCACATCGGCCTCTTTGTCGTAGTCAACCCAAAAGCGCGGCACAGGAAAGTCTATGAGCATATGAGCAGAGGCACGGCCTGAAAAACCGAGTCGGTACAAGTTTACGGTGGCCTACACTGCCGAGATGCGGCTACGCGGTTGTGTCGGCGCCCGCAATTACGCTCCCAATGTCCTTGGGAGTCGCGCCAGCCGCCAGCATGGCGCGCATGAGTAACTCGATAGACACCGAATGGTCTCCGCCTTCAGCCCTCGCAATCCTTGGCTGGCTCGAATGAATCTTCTGAGCCAATTCCGCCTGCGTCATCTGCTTCTCGCGTCGTTCTCTCAAGCTCCGGCTCAATGCCAGCCTGATTTCAACCAGGGCAGCCTCTTCGGGCGTTAACCCTAGAAACTCCGCCACAGTTCCGATTTTCCAACCTTTCGCCTCAAGGCGTTCGCGTTTTGCCTGCTCCATCTTGGGTCTCTCCCTACGTGCTGCTATCGTAGTCCCGCAATCGCTTTTGGCAGATTTCGATCACCGCTACTGGCGTTTCGCGTGTCGTCTTGTTGAAAACCTCCGCTACCAGGATGGCATCATTGTCAATCCGGTAGATGATCCGCCAGTCCTTGTTCTGATCACGAATTCGCAACTCGTGACAGTGGGGTCCAACACTCGGCATTGGCCTCGAATGCGGCATACTGAGGCTCTCGCCTTCCTGCAGACGCCGCAAGAGCACACCTGCCTCCTGGCGCGCCGCCCAACTGAATGGCGGAGTTTTGATCTCGCCGTGCAACCAGACAATCGGCTTGTCTCGATCTTGTGCACCCATGATTGTATATCATAGCGCGGCTTCTGCCGCAACCAAAGGGCTGTCATTGCGAGGAGCGTTGTTTGCGGTTGCGAGGCACGAAGCAAAGCAATCTCTGTCGTGCGCAGGAGATTGCGGCAATCGGAGATTGCGGCAATCGGAGATTGCTTCGCAAGCCATGTCCTGAGCTTGTCGAAGGATGCGCTCGCAATGACGCCGTCAAAGATTCTCGCGATCCACGCGAATGTTACAGGGTAATACTATAACGTACTTAACGTACTTGAGGAAGGTCTGCATCTGTCGAATGGGTACATCTCTTTTACGCCGAGACGAAAGCGAGAAAACTGAATGCGTTGATCAAGCTGATTGCAAGACAATCTCTCGCGGCAAGACTTTGACTTCCCGCTTAATGCGCTCGGCCATTTTGGCCTCTGTCACTTCGAGGTCATAACGGGCCTGAAGACGCAACCATACGGTCGGCCCGGTACCGAAGTAACGCGCCAACCGGAGCGCGGTGTCGGCCGTGACTGAACGCTTCCCGTGTACAATCTGGCTGATCCGCAGCGACGAGACGCCGATATCTTTGGCCACGCGATACTGACTCAAGCCCAAGGGCTTCATGAAATCTTCCAACAAGACTTCGCCTGGATGCACGGGTGGTAGTCTCTCCATGACTCAACACCTCACTTGTGGTAATCCACGATTTCTACGTTTCTCGCCTTGCCGTCAACCCACTTGAAACAGATTCGCCATTGATCGTTGATGCGGATGCTGTACTGTCCGGCCCGATCGCCGTGCAGTTTCTCGAGCCGGTTGCCTGGCGGCGCGAGCAAATCCTTGAAGTCTTCCGCATCTTCCAGGTAGAGCAACTTGCGTCGCGCGGTTTTCTGAATGTCCAAGGGCAGTCTTCTCGACACCAGGCCCTTGTATATTTTCTCGGTCTCGGGGCTGGCGAAAGACTCGATCATGGCACGCTCATCATATCACGCGACGATACTATCGTCAAGAGTTATTATCCAGCCAACAGCCTCTCCGCGACCCCTTCCACCGCCCTGCTCACCAGCGCGTCGGCGGGCAGCTCCACCAACGGCCGGCCACTGCCGTCGAACTCGGCCAGTTGCGGGTCGTAGGGCACCACCGCCAGCAGCGGGATGCCCATCTCTTGCGCCTTGGCGTGGAGGGCCGCCGGCAGCTCGCCCACCACGCGGTT
>MNXL01000147.1 GCA_001871755.1 Anaerolineae bacterium CG2_30_64_16 | reverse complement strand
CTACGACCCCTTCGCCGCCGACCGTGACCCCCCCCAACCGCCACGCGCACGCCCACCCCGACCGCATCGCGCACCGCCACGCGCACGCCGACCGCGTCACCCACCGCCACGCGTACGCCCACCGCATCGCCCACGGCCACGCGCACGCCGACGCCATCGCCCACCGCCACGCGCACGCCGATCGGGTCGCCCACCGCCACGCGTACCCCGACGGCATCGCCCACCGCCACGCGCACGCCGACGCCGTCCCGGACAACTACGCACACGCCCACGGGGACGGGCGCGCCGGTGGACACGACGCCGCCCAGGATCACCTCTGGCCCGGTAGTGTCGAAAATCACCTCGTCCTCGGCGACCATCTCTTGGACCACCGACGAGAAGTCTGACTCGGCGGTGCGCTTCGGCAGCAAAGCCGGCCTTTTGGATAACCAGCGGTCCGACCCGGCCCAGTCGCTGGCGCATAGCATCGTGCTGACCGGGCTGCAGCCCTCGACGACCTACGCTTATAGGGTCCGTTCCACTGATGCGACCGGCAATGCTGCGAGCTCGCGGGAAGCGTTCTTCAAGACCGTAGCCGCATCTCCAAGTTCTCCCAGCCTCTCCGAGTTCACCATCACGCGCGTGCCTGGACTGCGCGGTCTGTACCGCCTCTCCGCCGCCATCCCCAACACTGCGAAGATCGTACGGGTTGATTTCTATCTGGATGGCAAGCCGCTCGGCCAGGACTACGCGCCGTTGCCCGATGGCGGGCTAAACCGGTTCGAGTACCTCCTGGCGCCGTCGTTCGCCGGCCTGCCGGATGCGGATTTCTTCCGCCAGCACACGATAGAGGCAGTGGCCGTGGGCGAGGATGGCCTGACGGGCCGGGGGCAGGTTCTCTTCGACCCACCCTTTGAGTGTGCTGAGATCGAAGCCAGCGTGGTGCAGCCACTGCGGGGCAAGACGCTTTTCATCCAGGGCGAGGTGGTCCCGCAGGGCACAACGCAGCACATTGAGGTGAGCGCCCGCCGGATCGCCCCGTTGTGTGAGTATCCCGCCGGGGACACTCGGTCCGCGATCGAGCGGATGAACTGCATCGAAGAGCACGCCATGGTCGCCAGCGTAGACATCTATGCAGGCGGCCGCTTCGTCTGTCACCTGGATGGCAACAACTCGCACACGTACGAATGCGACTGGGACCTCGGCGGACTGGCAACCGGCACTTACACCGTACGCGCTGACGTCACAGGAGACGCGAGCTGCAAGCAGACCGTGACGCAAGACCTGAGCATCCGCCAGGGAGAGGCGCGCCTGGACGTCACCCGTGAGGTGACCCGTGCTGGCAACGTCTTCGAGGTCGCTTTGACCGTGGAGAACGTTGGGCGTGCCGCCTACACGGTCGACCGGATCGAGGATTCGGTGACAGGATTCCAACCCATCGCCAAAGAGATCACCGACGTCGGCCTGGCGTACACCGTGGCTATGGACTGCCGTTCCAGCGGCACGGACTGCGCCCTCGATATCGAGGTCGGCGACGCCGCGGACACCGTGATCACACTGCACCCCGGCGGCCGTTTGACAGTCAGCTACCAGGCCCTCCCTGTACTCGACGTTGATCCCGATGACGATGATTGGGTCATCGGAACCGACCCCGTGCGCGTTGTTGGGCGGGGCGAGCAAGAGAACCCGGCTTTCGATCTGCCGTGCGTGCAGACAACCGACCGTGAACCGCTGGCCGACGCCGTGCGAAGCGCCTGGGGCGGCTCCAACTACCTGATCGTCACCAACCGGGGTGTACTGTGGCTCTTGTACGGGCTCGATACACCGAGAGGCTATCACTCGCTGCTGTCCGACATGGCCCGTCTCGCGCGTTACCGCGGCGCCATGCTGGGCTACGTCGGCGGCCTGGATGCCAACGACCCCGATGAAATCCGGGAGGTGATCCGCGACTGGGGCAGCGACATGCGCGGGGCCGACATGGCTGCGGGCGGCTACCTCACCGACGGGTACCTGTTGATCGTGGGGGATAGCGTGGTCGTGGCGTCGAAGCTGATCTATGACGACGATATCGCGGACGCAACGGCGGACTGGCAAGACGGGGGTATCTCCCCGATCAGGCTGGTCGACAACTACTACGCCAACACAAGCGGCAGCAGCAAACCGGAGCTGGCTGTGGGCCGGCTGCCCGGCGATACGATCAGCGCGCTGCGCCGGCCCATCGAGACCAGCCTGCTTGATCTGCATAATTGCTCGTGGGGGTTGGTCGTCAGCGGAACCGATGACGACGACGACGAGAATGAGGGCGACTTTCGGGAGGGCAGCCGGCAGATCCGCAACCGCCTGGACGATGAGTTTGAGTTCGTTCGCCTCATACATTGGGACGACTTTCCGAGCGGTCTCGACCGCCTGAACGAGTTCCTGCAGTGGGCGCCTCAGATGGATGCCATCTTCTACCAGGACCACGGTGGCGTCCGCAGCTGGGACTCGACGCTGGAGACATCGACGGTCCCGAACAACTTCCAAGGGAGTTATCCGGTGGTAGTGGCCCTGGCGTGCTGGACCGGCCACTACCAGGCCGAAGACAGCATCGCTGAGGCATTCCTGGACAGCGAAGCGGGCGCCTATATCGGTTCGACAGAACCGTCAGCCATCGTGACGAACGTCGAGGCCGGCCCGATGTACGTGGAGCGGTGGCTGGCCGGCCGGACGGCCGCCCAGGCCTTGCGCCAGACCAAGCGAGCGCTGTGGGGAGATGACCCTGAGGATGTGGAGCGGATGTGGGTGCACGAGTACAACTACTACGGCGATCCCACCTACGCGTACTGCCCGGACAACAATGCTGCTCAGATGTCGGGCCTGGCCGCAGCGCCGGATCCTCCGGTGGTGGCCGCCGTCCCACCGTCAACGCTGACCCTCATGATCCCTCCCTATGAGGTCTCGTCAGAAGGCGGCATAGACAGGGTGAGCATTCCCGGCGGCGGCATGCTCCTGACCGAGGGCCAGCCCATGGTGCCGACCTTCCTGATGACACAAGAAATCCCAGCGGGTTACCAGGTGCAGGACGTGACACTCGCCGAGCGGTCGGGTTTGTCGACCGCCAGTGGGTTGGTACTGCCAATCGTGCGACACGAGCCGGCCAATTCCAGCGTTGTCTGGGCGAATCAACCGGCCATTACAGCGAACTCGGGCTGGTACCCTGAGCGAGACTTCGGCTGGCAGATCGACGAGCGGCCCGACGGCGCCACGACCCTCGTGCTCCGTCTGTATCCTTTCTACTACAACGCCGCGACCCGGGATGCGCGCTTCTACACCAACTATCGTTTCAGCTTGCGGTACACCCAACCGGATGTGAGGCTCACCGATATCGCGACCGATAAGCTGGCATACGCGCCGGGCGAGCCGGTGGAGGTGCACCTGATTATCGAGAGCACAGGCGCCGCGCGGGATGCGGTCGTTGCGGCCGTGGTGCGCCGAGAGGCGTCGAGCGAGCCGGTTGCGGGGCTGCTGCTCACCACCATGGCCGCGTTGGAGGGGCGCGCAACCTTCTCGACGACCTGGAGCGGCGGCGACCCCGATGCATACTACGCCGAGATCACGCTGCGCGAGCCAGGCGGCGATCTGATCAACCGGGCCACCGCGGCCTTCGTCGTCGGCAGCAGCGCGGCAGAGATCAGCAGCTTCACGGCCACCCCGGCTTCCTACGCGCCGGGCCAGCCGGTTGCCATCCACCTGTCGTTCGCCAACACCGGCTCGGTGCCCATCGCCGGCGCTGCCACCGTCGAAGTGCGCGACCCGGCCGGCGGCGTGGTGCAGACCTTTACCCATGACTTCGAGGGACTGGCCGTCGGCGCCAGTCTCGGCTTCGACGACGTGTGGACCACCACCGGAATGCTCGGTACGCACCGGTTGTTGGGCTACGTGACATACGATGGCCAGGCCACCGAGCCCGCCGTCGCGCTGGTGCGCTCATCGCCGCGCACCTACCTGCTGCTGGTGCTGATTGATCTATAAGGGCTACATGTCACCCGAGTATCGCCGCCTGACGGCCGCGTGGGTCGCCGAAACCAAACAGCGCAGCTACGCGCTTCAAGGAGGAAGATCATGACTAAGTGTATCAGCGTCTTTGTGGTCGCGCTCTGTCTCACGGGGCTCCTGTCTTGCACGGCACTGCCGTCCCTACCCGCGGCCACCCCCGCAGGTCCGGCGCCGATCAACCCAGGTGACAGGATCGGCGACATCCTGGTCACCACTGCCGCAGCCGACGAGACGGTCTTTGTCTGGCAGGCCGGTTGTGTCCAGCAGGGCACGGAGGAGAAGTACCGCTGCGCGGTGACGGTCGGAAGCGAATACAACGTCTCGGTGGGCGTGTACTCCGCCCCCGACCAGGGGAAATCGCTGGAAGAGCTTTGGGCCGAACATACGGAGGAGATCTTCATTGCGGATCGACCGGTCAACCTGGCTGCCTTCGGGGCGGTTGACACCTATCATCCTACCGCCGGCAAAATGCGCGCCTGGAACGTCGTGCTGGTGGCGTCCGCACCCGACGAGATCGCCGTCAAGACCAAGGGGAAAGTAGCCGACGAAACCTGGGAGGAGTTCTCCACCTACGTATTCAGTGCTCCATAGCGTAGCGTAGTTACTTACTGGGCCGGCGTATACGATAATCGCAGTACCGCAAAAGTCGCTTTTGTCACCCCTCTGCTGGTGTCACGCTGTAACGCGAGTTCAGGGACAGACCCGCTGCTCATGAAGCACCGGCACGAGATTCCCTTCGGCCTGGCCCTTCGATAAACTCAGGAGGGGCCTCAGGGCAGGCTTCGCTGGCGTCTTGTCGCAACCAGTGTTGAGCCATTAACCCGCTCAGAACGACAAGCGGAGATTTCATGGACGACTCGCATGACACCCGCGGGTGGCACGGCAACACTCAGAATGACAGCGTCGGGTAGCGAGTTTTGCGGTATTGCCTATAATCGCTTCGGCGACGCGTCCCTGCTGTGACGGGACGCTGCGCGCCGGGGTGAGCGCGGTGACATTCGCTCGAGGCCCTGGAAGCTGGCTCAAACAGCAGCTACGAGGGTCTATTGACAAAGGCCTGAAAATAGCCCATAATCGTGCCATCGGTCTCTGCGCGCGAACTGACTATGCGGAGGACAAAATGGCGTGCCGGTTGCGGGCTCAGCTCTTGGGTCCCTTCGGGGTCTGGGTTGATGGTCAGGCCCTGTCACCGGCTGCCTGGCCGGGTCGCAAAGCCTGCCAACTGCTCAAGATCCTCATCACCTTCCGCGATCGGACCGTCGCCAGCGATGAGTTCATCGAGTGGCTATGGCCTGACCTGGCCCCTGAATCGGCGTACAACAGCCTGTGGGTCGCGCTCAGCCGGCTGCGCCATCTGCTGGAACCGGAGGCCTCGCGCGGCGCTTCGACCATCATCCTGACGCAGCCCCCTGGCTATCGCTTCGCCCCAGCCTGCGGATGCAACGTTGACGTGGATGATTTCCTCGCACACATCCAGGCCGGCCAGGCCCGGCAGAGGCAGGGTGAGTGGGCCGGGGCCGTCGACGCGTACGGCGCGGCCGAGGCGCTCTACCACGGCGACTATCTGCGCGACGATCCCTACGAGGACTGGGCCAGCCCCGAACGGGAGCGGCTGTGCGCGGCATTCCTGGACCTGGAGGAGGCGCTGGCGACCTGCCTGCTGGCGTTGGACCGCTGCGATGAAGCGTTAACCCACGCCCGGCAGGCCCTGGCGCAGGACGCGTGCCGGGAGGCTGCCTGGCGGCTGGTCATGGAAGCGTGCTACCGCGCCGGTGACCCGGCCCAGGCGTTGCAGGCGTTCACGCGCTGCCGCGCGGCCCTGGCCGGGGAATTGGGCATTGATCCCCAGGCGGAAACACTGGCGCTGCACGCCCGCATCCTCCAGCATCCCCTCCCCATGCCGCCGAAAGCTGCGCTGGCCGGTCCCCATTGGCCCGCAGTCCCCTCGCTCCACCTGCCTTTCGTGGGCCGGGGCCGTGAATGGCTGCTGCTCAGCGAAGCGTTGGGACGCGCCCTGGCCGGCCGCGGCGCGGTGATCCTGTTAGCGGGCGAGCCGGGGATCGGCAAGACGCGGCTGCTGGAGGAGGTGGCCGGGCTGGCGGCCGCGCGCGGCGCGCAGGTGCTGGCTGGCCGTTGTTATGAGCTCGAGCAAAATGCCGCGTACGCCCCCCTGGTTGAGGCGTTGCGCGGCCTGTTGCCCGCGTTCGCCGGCGCGCCGTCTCCTTGCCCACCCGTGCAATTGGCCGCCCTGACGGCGCTCTTGCCGGAACTGCGCACGATCTGGTCCGACCTGCCCCCGTACCACCCCCTGCCGAGCGACGAGGAACGCACCCGCCTGTTGACCGCCCTGACGCAGTTGATCCGAGGCTGCGCCCAGCGTCAGCCGGCGGCCTTGCTGGTGGACGACCTCCAGTGGGCCGATCCTTCGACGCTGCAAGCATTGCACTACCTGGGCCGGCAGGCGGGCGATCAGGCGCTGTTGGTGGTGGGGGCGTATCGTTCGACGCGGGTGGACCCCCAGCACCCCCTGACTGCGCTGCGTGAACAACTGGTGCGGTCGGGCGCCCTGACCGAGATCGCCCTGCCCGCCTTCGCTGAAGCGGACGTCGCCCTGCTGCTGAACCTTTTCAGCGGCGAAGAGGACGCCGCTGTGCTGGCCGAACAACTCCACCGGGAGACCGGGGGGAACCCTTACTTCCTGGCCGAGGTGCTGCGCACCTTCGTGCAAGAGCAGTTGGTCGCCGTGGATGCCCAAGGCCGGTGGCATGCGGTGGACGGGGCAAAAGACCGTCTGCTCGCTGCACGGGCCCTGCCACCTACCGTGCGCGCAGCCGTGCTGGGCCGCCTGGATCGCCTGCCGCTGGATGACCGGCGGCTGTTGGACCACGCCGCGGTGCTCGGCCGGGGATTCTCGCTGCCGTTGCTGGCGCGGCTGTTGGACCAGCCCGAAGCTGCACTGGCGGAGCGGGCCGACCGGCTGGCGGTCAAGGGTTTCCTTCAGCCTTGTCCAACGGATAGTTACGAGTTCGGCCACGAGCTGATGCGCCGGGCCGCGTACGAGGCGTTGAGCGCGCCCCGGCGCCGGCTGCTTCACCGTCAGGCCGCGGAAGCGCTGGCGGCTCTGGACGCGGCGGCCGGCAGTGTAGCGACCCACTACGCGGCCAGTGACCGGCCCTGGCTGGCGTTGGACCCCGCCCTGGCCGCCGCGGAAGGGGCCGCGCGCGTTGCGGCCTTCGAAGAGGCGTCCGCCTGGTGCCAGCAAGCGTTGGCCATTGCGGAAGCCCACCCGGCCGCGCTGCCGCCGGGCTTCCGCACGCGCCTGCACCTGCAGCAACGCACGCTCTGGTATTACCGCGGCGACCTGGAACGCAGCCTGGTGGCCGACCGGGCTGCGCTGGCCGCCGCCCGCAGCGAAGGGGACTCGCTGTACGAGTTAGAGGCCCTTTGGCGCCTGGCCCACGACGAAACCCAGACCGTGGCAGGCGGGATCGCTGGCCTGCAAGACCGGGCCGTGGCGTTGGCGCACGGGCTGGGCGACCCCGCAGCCCAGGCTGCGCTGGATGCGTTGGATCAGGCCATGCAGTTGGCACGCCAGGTGGGGGACCCCAGGCTGCTGCACTACGTCCTGTGCGAGTTCTGGGGGGTCGGCCGCCTGCCTGCCGCGCGCGCCGCGCTGGAAGAGGCGCTGACGTTGGTGCGCCGCCTGGCGGACCCGCACGAAGAGGTAGGCACCCTGGCCAAGCTGGCCGACCTGCTGACCCGCCAGGGCGATTTCCCGGCCGCCATAGGCTACGCGCGCGAGGGCCTGGCCCTGGCTGAACAGGTGGGCAACCCGGCCTACGGCGCCTGGAACCAGCGGGGATTGGGTTACGCCCTGGCCGCGCTGGGCCAGAACGACGAGGGGCTGGCACACCTGGAGGCGGCCGCCCGCACCTTCACGGCGCACGCCTGGCGCGCGATGCTGGCGGGGACCTTGCTGCGCCAGGGGCTGATCCAACAGATGACGGGCAGATCTGAACAAGCCATAACGGCCCTGGAAAGTGTGGTGGCCCTGAGCCGGGAGACGCGCGAGGTCCACGAAGAGGCCTATGCCCTGGCCGTGCTGGGCGAGGCGCGCCTGGCGCTAGGGGACCCGACGGCCGGTGGCCGCGACCTGGACACCGCGGCCGCTGCGCTGCCCCGGGTCGGCCTGCCCTGGCACCGGGGCGGGATCCTGGCGCACCTGGCCGCCGGCCGCTTGCAGCAAGGGGACGTGGAGGCCGCCCTGGCCGCGGCCGACGAAGCGCTGGAGTTGGCTGGGGCGGAAGATCTGCGCGACCTGCGGGCGCAGGGTTTCCGGATACAGGGCCTGGACGAATTGTGGCGCCGCCGCATCCTGCGCGAGGTGGCGGGCGACAGCTATGACTTCACGCACGAAAAGCTGCGCGAGGTCTGCTATGACAAGCAGAACGGCTGCCCATCGGTCACGATCTCCCGCTCGTTGATGATCTCCTCCCCGCAGCCGGCGCAGTTGACCCGCACCCCCGGCCGGCTGACGATCTGGCGGATCGGCTGGAGGAGCTGCACCGGCTCGACCGTCAGCAGCGCCTCGTCGGGCATGATCTGGTAGCCGCGGAGCTGCGCGAAATAGTGGCGTGGCTCGTCCGGCGTGTAGGCATAGGCGCGCTGGCGCACGTCCCCCCGCGGGGCGACGCGCAGCGCCTGTTCCGTCTGCACGTCCACGAAGGTCGCGGCGATCTTGCCGTAGTCCTCGATGCGCAAGGTGCGATGGCCCACCGCGCACCCCGTGGCAATCTCGACGCCGTCCGCGAAACAGCCATCGGTCTCCACGATCACCAGCAGGCGCTTATCGCGCCGCGGGGCAGCCAGCCCCAGCGCGGCCGCGCCGGCCAGCCCGATGCGCGCGCCCAGCACCTGCCGCGGGCACAGGTGGCTGTGCCGCGATGAGGCGGCTGCGAGAAGTTGCGTGAGATCTGTCTTCATGGTCAAGGTCCTACCGACCCCGAAATCAGGACGCGGACTACGCTGACAACGCGGAGGACGCGGACAGGGCCTGAAAATATCCGTGTTGTCCGCGGTCTCCGCGTCGTCCGCGTCCCCTTATTGACGTCATCTGTGAGAATATTGTAGGGCGGGATGGCATTCCGCCCTACATTGGTTGCGGCAAGGCCGCCCTGGTATGCGATCGGCTGAGCACCAGCGCCAGGGCCAGCGCGACCAGGGCGATGACCACGTAGGTGAGGAAACCGGTCGCGTAACCGACCTGGCCCTGCAGGCGCACGAAGACGCTCAGGATGGGCGGCAGCGCAAACCCGCCGAACGCGCCCAGGCCGCCCACCCAGCCCGATGCGCCGCCCACCGCCTGCGGCGCCTCTTTGGCGACCAGCTTGAAGACAGCCGCGTTCGCCGCGCCCATGCCCAGCGCCATGATCAGCGTGGCGGCGATGGAAAGCGCCAGCGCGTGCGAGACGCTCATCAGCCCCGCGCCGGCCAGCATGACGATCAACGCGAGTCGGACGGTCTTCTCGCCGCCCAACCGGTCGGCCACGCTGCCGCTCAGCACGCGGAAGACGGACGTCGAGATGGAATAGAGGGCCGTATACAGGCCGGCCGCGACCGCGCTGACGCCAAAGAAGGCGGTCCAATAGGTGGGCAGCCAGGAGGTCATGGCGATAAAGCCGCCGAAGGTGGTGAAATAGATCGCCACCAGGAGCCAGGTCTTCCAGATGCGCGCGGAAACGATCAGACTCTCGCGCGTCGAACGGGCGGGGAAAAGCTCCTGCCCCTGCGCCTGGGCCAGGCTGCGCGCCTGCGCGGGGTCTGCGCCCTGGCCGCGCGCCTGAAAATACCAGGCGTTGCGGCCGATGAAGAAATAGACCACCGCGCCGGCGCTCAGCAGGAGCAGCCAGACCAGATACGATCCGGGCAGGCCCAGCGCCGTCAGCGCGACGGGCAGGAGCAGGGAGAAGATGCCGGGCGCCAGGTTGCCCACCCCAGCATACGCGGCCAACGCGGCCCCCTGTCGCCGCTGCGGAAACCAGTAGGAGACCTGGCCGATCCCCGGCGAAAAGGTGGCGATCCCACAGCCGCTCAACATGCCCAGGACCAGCAGGAGCGGATAGAGCCCAGTGGTCATCCCGTCCGGGTAGAGCAGGAACATCAGCGCGGTCAGGCCGGCCATGCCGACGATGGACGCGGCCAGCAAGATCAGGATCGGCTTGCGGCCGCCGGTGGTATCCACCCAGGCCGCGAACGGGATGCGCAGGAGAGATCCAGACAGCGACGGCACGGCGACCAGGAAACCGACCATCGTAGGCGTCAGGCCCATGATGTCCTGGAGCTTCTTAGCCGTGGGGCCGAAGAGCGACACGGCCGCGAAGCCGATGAAGAACGCGACCGTCGCGCCGATCAAGCCCTGTTGAGGCGTGCCTTTGATCTGCATGGGCGCTACTCCTGGCTCACAGCGCGTGCCTTGCGCAGCCCAATCACGATCTGCCACGGTCGCAGCAGGTAGCCCACCGGCCAGGTGATGATGTGTACCAGCCGCGAGAACGAGAAGGCCAGCGCCAGCAGGTAGAAGTTGAAGACGTGCAGCTTGATAGTGAACGGCAGCGGCGCAATCGGCGCGGCGTCCGGCCGGAAGGTCAGGATGCCCCAGAGGTAGGGCGTGAAGATGCCGGTGAACCAGTACGACCCCCAGCGGTAGACCGTGGCGGTGATCACCCCCGTAACCAGCGAGACCAGCAGCAGCGCCAGCACTACGTAGTCCATGGGCGTGCTGACGACGCGCACGCGGCCCACCGTCACGCGGCGCCAGATCAGGATCAGCAGGCCGGCCGTGGCCCAAAGGCCCAGGGCGATCCCGCTCAGCTCCAGCAGGTAAAGGCGCAGCGGCTGCGCGTTCCACAGCACGATGCTCTGCGGCACCAGGAGGGCCAGCAGGTGGCCGGCCAGGATGATGGTGATGCCCCAGTGAAACGAGATCGAACCCCAGAAGAGCTGCCGGCGCTCCAGCAGTTGCGACGACAGCGCCGAGATGCTGAACGGGCGATAAAGCGAGCGGTAGAGCGTCACGACGACCGCGATCGCCAACGCGACGTAGGGCAAAA